>NZ_JBXEJO010000014.1:0-131376 GCF_056837965.1 Bradyrhizobium ferriligni | reverse complement strand
ATCAGGGAGAGCTTGTCGTCAAGCGAGGCTTAGTGTTCTGCACCCGCAGGCCGGAAAGGGAGCCCACGTAGATTACGGCCAGCCGCAAACGTCCCCCGTTAACGCTTTGATCCGCCTCGCTTTGCCTTGCCTCCGCCACACCATTAGGGTAACGCCGCCGCGATGTGGGGATCGGGTAGGGGCTGGGCCCCACCGATGGCAGCGGTCCCGAGGGGATGGGATAGCCTTAAGTGTCTGAATTATTTGACGAAGTCGACGAGGAAGTCCGTCGCGATCAGCTCAAGAAGCTGTGGGACAAGTACTCGCTCTTTATCATCGCCCTGGCGATCCTGATCGTTGCGGGCGTCGGTGGCTGGCGCGGCTACCAGTATCTCGAGGCCAGGAAGGCCGCCGAGGCCGGCGCGGCGTTCGACCGCGCCGTCGAACTGTCCGATCAGAACAAGCATGCCGAGGCGGAGGCCGCCTTTGCCGCCCTCATTACCAAGGCGCCGTCGGGTTACCGCAATCTGGCACGGCTGCGCATGGCCGCCGAGGTCGCGACCCGCGATCAGCCGGCTGCCGCGAAGCTCTATGACGAGATCGCAGCCGACCGCAGCGTCGGCGGTCCCGAGCAGGACCTGGCGCGGATCCGCGCCGCGCAGATCCTGATGGAGACCACCACCTATCCGAACATGCTGCAACGGCTCGAGGCGACGGCAACGGCGAAGGACTCGACGTTCCGCCATTCCGCGCGCGAGTTGCTGGCGCTGTCGGCCTGGCGCGCCAACGATGCCACCGCTGCGCGGCAGTGGCTCGACCAGATTGCCAACGACGGCGAGACGCCGCCGAGCATGCGCTCGCGCGCCGAGGCGCTGCAGGCACTGTTGCCGCCGGTGGCGAAAAGCTGACTTGAGGCATGATCCGGAAAAGTGGGAACCGGTTTTCCGATCGGATCATGCCCAGACAAAATCCGAGTTTGAGTGAGAGATCGACCATGCGCCGCTCGCAACGCCTGATCGCAGCCGCAGTTCTGACAGCGCTTTGCAGTGTGCTGGCGGGTTGCGGCGGTGGCGGCATGTCCAATTTCGATCCGAGCGACCTGCTCGACTTCCTCGATACCAAGAAGAAGCTGCAAGGCGACCGCAAGCCGGTATTCCCCGAGGGCGTGCCCGGCCTCGAGCAGGGCGTGCCGAAGGAAATGTACAAGGGCTCGCAGCAGGAACAGATCGATCAGCAGAACGCCGCGGCAGCCGCCGCCGCCCAGCCGGCCCCGCCGCCGGAGCTGCCGAAGGGCGCCAAGAAGCACGCCAAGGGCAGGGCAGCGCCGGCCGCAGATCAGGCGGCTGCGCCCGATGCCGCAGCCGAGGAGGGCGCGCCCGCCGCGCTGCCGCCGGAGCCGAAGCCGAAGAAGATCGTCCGCCGCCGCACCACCGCGCCACCCGCCGACGATCAGCAGGCGCAGCCCGTGGCGCCGACCCAGCAGACCCAGACCACGCAACAATCCGGCGGCGCCTTTCCCGCACCGCTACCGAGCGGCGGATTTAGCCGCTAGGCTCCTGCTTAAATTCATTGGCGCGCGCCGCGCCGCGGCGCCTGGATGATCCATGTCTTTTACCATCGCCATTATCGGCCGGCCCAATGTCGGAAAGTCGACGCTGTTCAACCGGCTGGTCGGCCAGAAGCTCGCGCTGGTCGACGACGAGCCCGGCGTGACGCGTGATCGCCGCGAGGGCCAGGCCAAGCTCTACGACCTCGACTTCACGATCATCGACACCGCGGGTCTGGACGAAGGCGCCAAGGGTTCGCTGACGGCGCGGATGCAGGAGCAGACCGAAACCGCGATCGAGCTCGCCGACGCCCTGATGTTCGTGATCGACGCCCGCGTCGGCCTGACGCCGACCGACCGTGCCTTCGCCGACTTCGCGCGAAAGGCCAACAAGCCGGTGGTGCTGGTCGCCAACAAGGCCGAGGGCAAGCATGGCGAGATCGGCGCGATGGAATCCTACGCGCTCGGGCTCGGCGATCCCGTCCAGATCTCGGCCGAGCATGGCGAGGGCATGGGCGACCTCCACGAGGCGCTGAGCGCGCTGGTGCCGGAGACACCGGAGGAAGACGACGAGCTCGAGGATGACGAGGACATCTCGGAGGAGGAGGCTGCGCAGCGCCCGATCCGCGTCGCCATCGTCGGCCGGCCCAATGCCGGCAAGTCGACGCTGATCAACCATCTGCTCGGCGAGGAGCGGCTGCTGACCAGCCCCGAGGCCGGCACCACGCGCGATTCCATCGCGGTCGAGATCACCTGGCAGGGCCGCCAGTTCCGGGTGTTCGACACCGCCGGCCTGCGCCGGCGCTCGCGGATCGAGGAGAAACTGGAGAAGCTCTCGGTCGCCGACGCGTTGCGGGCGGTGCGTTTTGCCGAAGTCGTCGTGATGATGATGGACGCGCAGAACAAGTTCGAGGAGCAGGACCTGCGCATCGCCGACCTGATCGAGCGCGAAGGCCGCGCCGTCGTGCTCGCGGTCAACAAATGGGATCTCGTCGAGCGCAAGCCCAACCAGATCTCGCAGCTGCGCACCGATGCCGACCACTGGCTGCCGCAGGTCAAGGGCGCGCCGATCGTCGCCGTCTCCGGCCTGATGGGTGAGGGCATCGACCGCCTGATGACGGCGATCCAAGAGGCCTATGCGGTCTGGAACCGGCGCTTGCCGACCTCGGCGCTCAATCGCTGGTTCGAGCAGGCGATCCAGGCCAACCCGCCGCCGGCGGTCTCGGGCCGCAGGCTGAAGCTGAACTACATCACGCAGGTGAAGGCGCGCCCGCCGAGCTTCGTGCTGTTCTGCTCGCGCGCCGACGCGATCCCGCGATCCTATCTGCGTTACCTCATCAACTCGCTGCGCGAGACCTTCGATCTGCCGGGCACGCCGATCCGGATCACGCTGCGCGAGAAGGCCAATCCGTTCGCCCACAAGCGCAAACGGCCGTCGTGAGCGAAGGGTCGGGGAGTGACACGGTTGCTGTAGCGCAACCGCGCAGCGGCGCGGTGATCTTCATCTTCATCACCCTGCTGCTCGACATGCTCGCGCTCGGGATCATCATCCCGATACTGCCCAAGCTGATCGAGGGCTTCGTCAACAACGACACCGCAAATGCGGCGCGCATCTTCGGCGTGTTCGGCTCGATCTGGGCCTTGATGCAGTTCGTCTGCTCGCCGATCCTCGGCGCGCTGTCCGATCGCTTCGGCCGCCGGCCGGTGGTGCTGCTGTCGAATTTCGGTCTCGCCGCCGACTATGTGCTGATGGCGCTGGCGCCGAACCTGACCTGGCTGTTCATCGGGCGGGCGATCTCGGGCATCACCTCGTCGAGCATCTCGACCGTGTTCGCCTATATCGCCGACGTCACCGCGCCGGAGCAGCGCGCCGCGATGTTCGGCAAGATCGGCGTCGCCTTCGGCGCCGGCTTCATCCTCGGACCGGCGCTGGGCGGCCTGCTCGGCGAGATCGATCCGCGGCTGCCGTTCTGGGCGGCGGCGGGTTTGAGCTTCGTCAACGGGCTCTATGGCCTGTTCATTCTGCCGGAGTCGCTGCCCGCGGAGCGGCGCGCGCCGTTCAAATGGAAGAGCGCCAATCCGATCGGCGCGCTGCATTTCCTGCGCTCGAACCGGACGCTCGCGGGCCTGTCGCTGGCGACGTTCTTCGGCCAGCTCGCGCATGTCGTGCTGCCCTCGGTGTTCGTGCTCTACGCCACCTATCGCTATGGCTGGGACACCGGCACCGTCGGCGCGACGCTGGCGCTGGTCGGGCTCTGCGGCATGATCGTGCAGGGCGCGGCGATCGGCCCGATCGTGCAGCGCCTCGGCGAGCGCAACGCGCTGTTCCTCGGCCTCGTCTGCGGCGCCCTGGGCTTCGTGATCTTCGGCGCCGCGCCGACCGGCCAGCTGTTCTGGATCGGCATTCCCGTGATGGCGCTGTGGGGCCTCTCGGGCGCTGCGACGCAGGCGCTGACGACGCAGCTCGTCGCCGCCGACCAGCAGGGCCAGTTGCAGGGCGCGACATCAAGCGTGCAGAGCATGTCGGAATTGATCGGCCCGTTCCTGTTCACGCTGACGTTTGCGTATTTCATCGGCGACAACGTGCCGATGAAGCTGCCCGGCGCGCCGTTCTATCTGGCCGGCGCGCTACTGCTGCTCGCGCTCGCCATCGCCTGGCGCGCGACGGCGGCGAAGAGAGCCTAGGGCGGGCAAAGCCACCGACGGATCCACCGCGAGACGCTCTATTCCGTCGCCGGCACCGAATGGTGTTCGTGCATGACGCGCCACTCGCCGTCGACCTTGCGCAATCCGACCGTCAGCCTGAACTGGAACGTGGCATCAGGTGGGCCGCACCGCATCACCGCGAACGCGAAGGCCACATCGTCGCCGGCCGTGATCGCGATCTCCTCGATATCGAAGGCGTAGGAGGGGCGGTGATACCTGAAGAACAGATCCCACGTCTTGCCGTACGCGTCCAATCCGCGTGACTGCAACGGCGGCGGAACGTCGAACATCACGATGTCCTGATCGTGATGGGCGAAGATGCCGGGATAGTCGCGTCGGCGGACGGCGTCCGTCCAGGCGTCGATGAGCGCCCTGATTTCGGTTTCCGCCGTCTGTTTCTGCTGTGTCATCGCTCGCGTGCTCCGAGTGCTGGCTGATGCTTCGAGGACGAATGCGGGGGCGCCGATCCGACACGCTGTTGCGTCCGGCCGCATCTTTCGGATTGCGTCATTTTTGCCTGTTTACAAACCATCCGGTTGGTTTGTATAAAACTGATACCGGTTGAAGACGCGCGCCTCGCTCCGGGGCGCTCTGCCAGGAGCAGCATGGTGACCGACGAGGCCGTTGATATCTGCGATGAATTGACCCGCTTCAGCGACGCACAGGCGGCGCTGCTGACGTCGCGCGGCCTTGTCTACCTGACCGACCTGAAACTCGATGGCGGCAGGCACGGGACGATTGTCGCCGCCAGTTATGCCGACGCACAGTCCGTCGCTCGCGCGCGCGGTCGAGGGGAAAGGGTCGTCGGCCGAATGGCCCACGGTTTCCTTCATGGCCTGCTGCAGAAGGTTCGCTTGTGCGCGTGAGCGATCGGATAGCTCGATGATCGATTCCTGAAATTGATGCGTCTTTCGAGGCCGGCACCGCCATTTCGCGGACGCCATTTCGCGCTGCCCCGCAGATCAGATGCAGCGCTTGAGATTGACCGAAGCCGCTGAGATACTGTGATCTCAAGCGACTCCTTCCTGAGTACACCATGGATAATCCTTCCCGCTCGGAACGCTCCCGCAACGCCGCACTTGACGCCGCGATCACCATCGTGACGCGCGATGGTCCGGGGCGCCTGACGCTGGACGCGATTGCGCGCGAGAGCGGTCTCAGCAAGGGCGGTGTGATGCATCAGTTCCGCACCAAGGAAGCGGTGCTGCGCGCCTTGCTCGAGCAGCAGATGGCGCATTTCGAGGAATTCTCGAACCGCTACATCGAAAAGGTACGCGGGACCACGGACCAGCCCGAACTGTCGGCGCAGATCGCGACGCTGCGGGAGGCGATCTCGACGCCGCGGGCAGGGGCGTTCGCACTGCTGGCGGCGATGAACGAGAATCCCGAATTGATGGCGATGCCGCGCGATGTCGACATCAAGAAGGTCGCGCTGATGAAGGCCGAGGCGAGGGATCCCGATCTCGCGCTGCTGCGCTGGGCGGCGGCGCGGGGTCTGCTGCTGAGCTCGTTGTTCGGCCTGTCGTCGCTGTCGGACGCCGAGCGCGATCGCCTGTTCGAGCGCTTGCTCGACGACAGCAAATGGACCGCGATGGAGCAGGGGGCGACCGAGACAACGAAGCCGTCCAGGGCGACGGCGGCACGCGCGGCATCGCCGCGGCCTGCCGGCGCACCGGCCACAAAGCCGGCATCGGCGCGCAAGCGCGGCTGAATTTCCGGCGTTTTCGAAAGCGCAACGCCGCCCAAGCGGAATATGGATCGCTTGGCGGCGTTGGATCGGCACCGGGCCCCTGAAATCCCCCGGCGATTTCTGCCGTACCACACGAGATATCGCAGGTTTGTGACAACGCGCGACCGCCATTCGCGAAGCGGCCTCGCCAGCCAGCACGACATTTCGACTGCCGCATTTTTCTGATGCGGTTCCTGCAATTGCAACTTTACAAACCAACTGGTCGGTTTTATAATTGATCGCACTGAGGCAAGATCTGGCGGCGCCGCGACGGCGAGCCAGGTCGGCAGCGACGGCCGCAGCCGTACTTTCAGCCCCGGACGCGGCTGCGGCCGAGCTGCTCTTCCGCTTTAGGATCGGATGAGGAGATTGGAATGGAGAGCTCGATCGCCGCGCGCGGTCTGGGAGCGATGGCGCTTTGCGTCCTCGCCGGAGGATGTGCCGCCGTCACGCCGGTGGCCTATTCGGATGTGGCATCGTCGGCCTACATGACGCCGGACACGTCCGATTCTTCGGGGCGTGTGCCGTATCGCTATGCGCCGCCGGTCGACTGGCGGAGCTACAACAAGGTGATGATCGATCCGGTCGTGATCTATCGCGGCGCGGATCATCAGTTCGGCGATATGTCCGAGAAGGACAAGCAGACGCTCGCCGCCTACATGCAGACCCGCTTCGCCGACAAGCTGCGCGGCCGCTTCACGCTGGTGAACACGCGCGGGCCGAACACGTTCCGCCTGCGGCTGACACTGACCGGCGCGGTCGCCAACACGCCGGTGCTCGGCACGCTGTCGCGTTTCGATCTGGCAGGCGCGGTCTACAACGGCGTGCAGGCCGCGCGCGACGGCGAGGGCACGATGACGGGCTCCGTCATCTATGCCGTCGAGATGTTCGACAGCTCGACCTCGCGCCTGCTCGGCGCCTATGTCAGCAAGCAATATCCCAACGCCTACGACATCAAGGCGAGCGTCGGCGATCTCGCCGCGGCCACCGCCGGCATCGACAAGGGCGCCGATGCGTTCATGGCGCAATTGAAGTGACGCGCGCCTCGCGCGTCCGAAAAACCATCCAGACGCTGAAAGGCCCTTTACCATGAACTTTCTGGTTCGCATGTTTCTGCGCAGCCTCGTCGCTGCCTTGCTGATGAGCTCGACCGGCCGCGCCGAGACGATCGCCCCAGCCGATCCCAGCGGCACCTGGCTGACCGAAGACGGCCGCGCACGCATCCGCCTCGAGCGCTGCGGCCCTGTGCATGACCGCATCTGCGGTTTCATCGTATGGATGAAGGATCCGCTTGATTCACACGGCCAGCCGTTCCGCGACAGCTTCAATCCCGACCCTGACAAGCGGACGCGTGCGCTGCTCGGCCATCAGCTGATCCTCGGATTGAAGCTGACGCCGGAGGGCAAGTTCGACGGCGACATCTACAACGCCGAGGACGGCAAGTCCTACGCGGTCTCGCTGTGGCGCGACAAGTCCGACCGGCTGAAGCTCAAGGGATGCCTGCTCAAGCTGCTGTGCCAGACCCAGACCTGGACGCAGACGCTGGACGTGCAGCCGGGCCAGCTCGTCGGCCTGACCGGCGATGTCGGCGGCCCGCGGGCCGACAGGGAATGGGCATCGTTGCCGCCGCCGACGCGGAAGTCGGCCGCGAAGTGATGAGTGCAGGGTGGGTTGCGCTTCGCCAACCCACCCTAGGGACTTCGCTTACTTCTTCACCAGCGGACAGTCGCTGGCCTCAAGCGGCTTCGCGGCGTCTTCCGGCGCGATCGTGGCGATCAGCTTGTAATAGTCCCAGGGGTACTTGGACTCTTCGGGCTTCTTCACCTCGAACAGATAGGCCGGAATCAGGCGCCGGCCGTCGGCGCGCAGCGGACCCTTGCCGAACAGCGGATCGTCGGTCGGCAATTCCTTCATCTTGGCGACGACCTTGGTGCCGTCGTGCGGATTGCCGCCGAGCGCTTCCATCGCCTTGAGATAGTGCAGCACCATCGCGTAGTTGCCGGCCTGGGTCATCGACGGCATCGCGTTCTTGTTGGCCAAAGCGGAGAACCGCTTCGACCAGGCGCGGGTCTGGTCGTTCATGTCCCAGTAGAAGGATTCCGTGAACGTCAGGCCTTGCGCGGTCTTCAACCCGAGCGAATGCACGTCGTTGATGAACAGCAGCAGCGCCGCAAGTTTCTGGCCGCCGGAGACGATGCCGAATTCGGCCGCCTGCTTGATCGCGTTGGTGGTGTCGCCGCCGGCATTGGCGAGGCCGACCACCTTGGCCTTGGACGATTGTGCCTGCAGCAGGAACGACGAGAAATCGGCGGTGTTGATCGGATGCTTGACGCTTCCGAGCACCTTGCCGCCATTGCCGTTGACGACCGCGGTGGTGTCGCGCTCAAGCGCATGGCCGAATGCATAGTCGGCGGTCAGGAAGAACCAGGTGTCGCCGCCGGCCTTCGTCAGTGCCTTGCCGGTGCCGTTGGCCAGCATGTAGGTGTCGTAGGTATATGAAATCGTGTTCGGCGTGCAGGCCTTGCCGGTGAGGTCGGCGGTCGCCGCGCCCGAATTCAAGAGGACGATGTTCTTCTCCTTGACGAGATTGTTGACCGCAAGCGCCACGCCGGAGTTCGGCGTGTCGGCGATCGCGTCGACCTTCTCGTTGTCGACCCATTGCCGAGCGATGTTGACGCCGACGTCGGGCTTGTTCTGGTGGTCGCCGCTCAGGACGTCGATCTTCCAGCCCTTCTTGAGCAGGCCGGAATCCTCGACGGCCATCTTGATCGCGACCACCGAGTTCGGTCCGCCGATGTCGGCATAGAGGCTCGACATATCGTTCAGCACGCCGATCTTGACGGTCTTGTCCTGCGCGAACGCAGAGGTTGAGAAGCCGAGTGCGGCGCAAGCAAGAAGCGCGGCGCAGCGCCGCGCAAACGTCGTTGTCATGAAATTCCCTCCACTGTCTAAAGCCCGGGCAGCCCTCTTGCGGAGCCTTTTTGCCGGTCGCTCAGGTTCCCGCTTACCCTTTCCCGGGGGAGGCGGCAATCCGCCTAAAGCCGGGTGGGCCTGCGTCGAAGCGTCATCCGGTGAAACCCTTACTTGAGCGCGTCGGAGGTCAGCTTGAATTTCTGGATCCGCTTTCCGGTGTCGACCTCGGCAGTATAGACGTTGCCCTTGGCGTCGACCGCGAGCGCGTGCACCCAGTGGAATTGCCCGGCGTTGCGGCCATTGCGGCCGAAGCTGCCGACCACCGCGCCGTCGTCACGCCTGATGATGCGGATCTCGTTGTTCTCGCCGTCGGCGGAGAGCAGGTAGGTCTGCTTGGGATCGGGCCACAGCGCGATGTCCCACACCGCGCCGTTGCCGAGCGTGCTCTTCTCGAAGAAGAACTCCTTCACGAAGCTGCCGTCCTTCCTGAACACCTGGATGCGGTTGTTGATGCGGTCGCAGACATAGACCAGTCCGTCATTGGCGATCTTCACGCAGTGCACGGGATTGCCGAACTGCTGCGCGACCTGCGCCTTCGGATCGTAGGGCGGCTGCTTGGCATCATCGGGCTTGTTGCCATAGGCGCCCCAGTGCCGCTTGTAGGCGCCGGTGGTGGCATCGAACACGATGACGCGCCGGTTGCCGTAACCGTCGGCGACGTAGATCTCGTTGGCCTCCTTGTCGATCGCGGTCTCTGCGGGCTTGCCGAGCTGGGTGGTGTCGTTACTGCCCTTGCTCGGTGCGATCGAGCCGATTTGCGCGACGAACTTGCCGTCGAGGGTGAACTTCAGGATCGCATTGTCATTGTCCGCGTTGCCGCCGATCCAGACGAAGCCGCGCTCGTCGACCTCGATGCCGTGCTCGCGGCCAACCCACTCATAGCCGTCACCCGGACCACCCCAGGCGCGCAGCAGATTGCCGTCCGCGTCGAATTCGAGCACCGGCGGCGCCGAGATACAGCATTTCGAGCGCGGCGGATTGAGGCTCGCGCCCTTCTCGTCGTCGGTCAGCGAGCGCGGCCGGTGGATCATCCAGATGTGGCCCTGCCAATCCACCGTGATGCCGCCGACCTGGCCGAGGATCCAGTTGTTCGGTAGCGGCTTTGGCCAGGACGCATCGACCGCGAAGGTCGGGACATCGCCGGCCTTGGCGGATGCGTGCAGAGCGAGAAGGGCCGATGATGCGATGCAGGCGGAGAGAAACAATCCGGACAGAATGGAGCGCGCGCGATTGAACGTCGGCGTCATGATGCCTCCCGAGATTTTTCTTGGCGGGGCGTCCCGCTGGGAAGCGCAGTCAATCGTGGGGAGGAGAAGGAGTCAATCGCAAGGGAAAGGCAAGCCGACGCGTCACAAACGGTGTCATCGCCCGGCTCGACCGGGCGATCCAGTACGCCGCGGCGTCTCGATTCAAACGCTATCGTCTCTGGAATACTGGATCCCCGCATTCGCGGGGATGACAATCGAAGGCGCGGCCCGCCTGCAACTCCTCACACCGGCGGCTGGAAGGTCCGCAACGTGCGCGCCTTGTAGTCGTAGAGCTTGCCGGTCTCGGTCCAATCAGGCGAACACATCGGCACGATGAATTCGGCGGCCATGTCGGGCGTATCCAGCGTCATCGGGTCTTCGCCGGGAAACACCTGCGCGCGCATCCGGGTGCGGATCGGGCCAGGGCTGAACAGGTTGACGCGCAGCGCCGTGTTGGCGGTCTCGTTGGCCCAGGAGCGCACCAGTGCCTCCAGCGCGGCCTTCGAGGCCGCATAGGGGCCGAGATAGGCGTTGGCTTTGTGGGCAACGCCCGACGTCACGAACACGGCGCGGCCGGCGTCGGACTGGCGCAGCAGCGGGTCCATGCAGCGGATCAGCTGGAAATTGGCGTTGACGTTGATCGCGAACACGTCGTTCCACGGCTTCAGCTCGATATGGCCGAGCGGCGAGGAGGGACCGGCGGTGCCGGCATTGCCGACCAGGATGTCGAGCTTGCCGTGGCGCTCATGCAGCGCGAGCCCGAGCCGCGCGATGCCGTCGTAGTCGGTGAGCGACAGCGGCACCAGGGTGGCGCTGCCGCCGGCCGTGCGGATCTCGTCGTCGAGTTCTTCCAGCCCGCCTTGCGTGCGCGCCACCGCCACGACATGCGCGCCGGCTTTGGCTAGTGCGAGGGATGTCGCGTAGCCAATGCCGCGCGAGGCGCCGGTCACGAGGGCAATCCGGGAGGCGAGGGGTTTTGTCATGCGCGTAACTCTATCGTCGTCGTCCCTGCCTAGGGCGCGATTGCGCTCCGGAGCAGGGACCCATACGCCGTGGCGGTCGTGTTGTGCAAAGGTGTTCGTAACCGATGCCGCCCGAAAAAACGAGGGCCGGTGGTTATGGGTCCCTGCTTTCGCAGGGACGACAGTGGTGGTGGTGTCAGCTCGCCTCCGCCAGCAGCGAGAGCTGGCGCGGCGGGGCCTCGGTTTCGCTCTGGTCGGTGAGGTGGGTCGGGTAGGCACCGGTGAAGCAATGGTCGGCAAATCTCGGATTTGCCGGGTCGCGCCCCTCGTGGCCCATCGCGCGGTACATGCCGTCGATCGACAGGAAGGCGAGCGAGTCGGCGCCGATGATGTCGCGCATCTCCTCGAGCGAATGGGTCGCGGCGAGCAGGCCGCCGCGGTCCGGCAGGTCGATGCCGTAATAGTCGGGATAGAGGATGGGCGGCGAGGCGAGGCGGAAATGCACCTCGCGGGCGCCGGCGTCGCGCATCATGCGCACGATCTTCTTCGAGGTGGTGCCGCGCACGAGGCTGTCATCGATCAAGATGATGCGCTTGCCCTCGATCGCGGCGCGGTTGGCCGAATGCTTCATGCGTACGCCGAGCTCGCGCACGCTCTGGGTCGGCTGGATGAAGGTGCGGCCGACATAGTGGTTGCGGATGATGCCGAGCTCGAACGGCACGCCGGAATACTGGCTGTAGCCGACCGCGGCGGGCACGCCGGAATCCGGCACCGGCACCACGACGTCGACCTCGGGATGGCTCTCGCGCGCCAGCTGGGCGCCGAATGCCTTGCGCACGTCGTAGACCGAGCGGCCGCCGACGATCGAATCCGGCCGGGCGAAATAGATGTATTCGAAGATGCAGGGCCGGGCCGGCTTCGGCGGGAACGGCTTGTGGCTGTGCGCGCCGGTCTCGTCGAACACGATGATCTCGCCGGGCTCGATGTCGCGGACGTATTTCGCGCCGATCATGTCGAGCGCGCAGGTCTCCGAGGTCAGGATCGGACGGCCGTCGAGATCGCCGAGCACCAGCGGGCGGATGCCGAGCGGGTCGCGCGCGCCGACCAGCTTCTTGTTGGTCAGCGCGACCAGCGCATAGGCACCCTCGATGGTGCGCAGCGCCTCGATGAAGCGGTCGATGAAGCGGGTGCGCTTGGACTGCGCCACGAGATGCAGGATCACCTCAGTGTCGGTGGTCGACTGCATCATGGCGCCGCCCTTGACCAGCTCGCGGCGCAGGGTCAGGCCATTGGTGAGGTTGCCGTTGTGGCCGACCGCAAACCCGCCGGCGCTGAGCTCGGCGAACAGCGGCTGCACGTTGCGCAGGATGGTGCCGCCGGTGGTGGAGTAGCGGACATGGCCGACCGCGGCGTTGCCGGGCAGGCGCTCGATCACCTCGCGGCGGGAGAAGGCGTCGCCGACCAGGCCGAGGCGGCGTTCACTGTGAAAGCGGCTGCCGTCGAAGGAGACGATGCCGGCGGCTTCCTGGCCGCGGTGTTGCAGGGCGTGCAGGCCGAGTGCGGTGATCGCGGCGGCCTCGGGATGGCCGAAGATGCCGAACACGCCGCATTCCTCGCGGAGCGTGTCGCCATCAAGATCCGGGTGATATCTGAGAGGGTCTTGTAGTTCGATCGGGCCGAGGTCGAGATCCATTTGGTCGGTATGATCCGAAGGGGTCTGCATCTCGTTCATCGCCTCTCGTAAGGGCCCAAATAGTTTATCGGCCCGCGGGTTTCTCGATCAGCTTCTTCAAGCTGTCACGCGCAGGTTTGCTATAGCCATCACCCGACGCCGGCGTCGCCTGATCATTGGTATCGGCCGCAGAATCGTCGTCTGGCTTATTCTTCTTGAACTTCTTTAAGATGGTGTTCTCGGGGTCGTCAGGCAAGAGCGACATCAGCCAATCCCCGGTTCCCTGCAGCACCACCCGGGACTTCGCGCCGGTCACCCAATCGGGCCGCTGCTTGTCCGGAACCAGCCAGGTGAAGAACATGAACGCCACGACCACGATCAAGAGGCCGCGGGCGAGCCCGAACAGGAAGCCGAGGGTGCGGTCGAGTGCGCCGATCCGGGAATCCAGGATCATGTCCGAGATCCGCACCGTGACGATCGAGACCACGATCAGCGTGCCGATGAAGACGCCGGCCACCACGACCACGGCTGCGACCGTGTCGTTGTTGAAGTAGGTCTTGGCGGTCGGCAGAAGCTTCGAGAACGCATACAGCGTGACCAGGGCGGCGGCGCCCCAGGCCGCGATCGACAGGATCTCGCGCATGAAGCCGCGCACCATCGCGAGCAGGCCCGAAATCAGCATCACGCCGAGCAGGACGAGATCAAGTATCGTTATGGGCATCGGCTGGTCAGGTCCGCTGGTACGTTTCGGTACGCTGTTAAGGGCTTACGTTGTTAAGGGCTTACGCTGCTAAGGGCTCTCGCGAATCGGCAAAGTCGGTGCCGTGCTAACTGAGGCGCATTGGGGGCATCCGGCAAGGCCAGAGCGCCACCTGTCCCGCGCGGCGGATGTATAGCGGCGGGGGGCTGATACGTCACGCCCGCTTTAGCTGGTCTCGCGACGGAATCGGGCCGGTGTGGCATTTTTCTCAGCCGCATCAGGGCCTCCGGAGCCGCCCGGGTCGCCTCGCGGTGTTCCCCGGTCGCCTCTTGGCGTTCCCCGGTCGCCTCTTGGCGTACCGCGTGCCGCAATTTCTGCGACCAGCGTGGTGAGATTGCCGACGCTGTTGAGGGTGAGCCCTGAATCGCCACCGCTCTCGCCGCGGGCCGATTCGGGCAGGATGGCGCGGGCGAAGCCGAGCTTGAGGGCCTCCTTGAGCCGGGCCGGGGTCTGCGCCACCGGTCGGATCGCGCCCGACAGCGAAATCTCGCCGAAATAGACCGCGTCCGTCGGCAGCGGCGCATTCACCAGCGAGGAGACCAGCGCGGCAGCCGCGGCAAGGTCCGCGGCCGGCTCCTGGATGCGCAGGCCGCCGGCGACATTGAGATAGACGTCATGTCCGGACAATTTGACGCCGCAATGCGCTTCGAGCACCGCGAGCACCATCGACAGCCGGCTCGGATCCCAGCCGACCACGGCACGGCGCGGCGTGCCGAGCGAGGTCGGCGCCACCAGCGCCTGCAATTCGACCAGCACCGGACGGGTGCCCTCGATGCCGGCGAACACCGCGGTGCCGGGGCTGCCGAGCTCGCGCTCGGAGAGGAACAATTCGGAGGGGTTGGTGACCTCGCGCAGACCGAGGCCGGTCATCTCGAACACACCGATCTCGTCGGTCGCGCCAAAACGGTTCTTCACCGAGCGCAGGATGCGGAACTGCTGCGAGCCTTCGCCCTCGAACGACAGCACCGCATCGACCATGTGCTCGACCACGCGGGGGCCGGCGATCTGGCCGTCCTTCGTCACATGGCCGACCAGGATGATCGCGGCACCCGTCTTCTTGGCGAATCTGATCAGCGCCTGCGCGGAGGCGCGGACCTGGGTCACCGTGCCGGGCGCGGATTCCACCGTGTCGGTCCACATCGTCTGGATCGAATCGATCACGATCAGGCGCGGCACCGCGCCTTCCGACAGCGTCGCGACGATGTCCTCGACCGACGTTTCCGAAGCCAGCTGCACCGGCGCGTCCGCGAGCCCGAGCCGTTCGGCGCGCAGCCGCACCTGGGCGACCGCCTCTTCGCCGGAGATATAGACCGCGCGGTGGCCGGCGCGCGCCATCATGCTGGTCGCCTGGGTCAGTAGCGTCGATTTCCCGATGCCGGGATCGCCGCCGACCAGCAGCACCGAGCCGCGGACGAAGCCGCCGCCGGTGACGCGGTCGAGCTCGGGCATCCCGGAGGACAGCCGCGGGGCGTCCTGGGTCTTGCCGGACAGCGATTCCAGCGCAAACGTCCGCCCCTTGCGCTTGCTGCGGATCGAGACCGGCACCGAACCTGTGGTGTCTTCCTCGGCCAGCGTGTTCCACTCGCCGCAGGAGTCGCACTTGCCCTGCCAGCGATTATACGCCGTGCCGCAGTTCTGGCAGACGAAGGAGAGGGTGGATTTGGCCATGGAGCAGGTGAGTCGCGCTATCGAGCACGATGCATAACACGGTTCGGCCGCCGCGCACGATCCATCGAAGACGAAGCGCCCGATGGCGGGGCCGGCTCAGCGCGAGAACACCCGTGTTCCGCTCGGCCAGCGCGGCTTGTCTCCGACCGGGCTTGCGCCGATTTCCCATCCGACGCCGCCCCACAGCACGTCGACGGCACCAAGCTCTCCGGCGCTGTCGCGGACGTAGAACACGTTCGGCCTGGCGTTGACTTCCAGCGGGCCGGTGCTGCCGCTGGGCTGTCGCCTCAACGCGCACCAGACGTCGGCCAGCCTGCTCTCGTGGCTCTGACCGAGTTTGGCGAGGATCTCCTTGTCGCTCGAGGCTGCGCTGAGGATGAAGGTCTGCAACGATGCGCCGCCGCTATCGTCCTCGATCTTGTTCGTGAAGCGCTGCGCGAAGGTTGCGCCCAACCAGGAAATCCTGACCGGTGCGCTCGAGGCGATGTCCTCCTTGAAATGTTCCCGCGCGACGAATTTTTCGGCGTGGGGAATTGCCGAGGTCGACGACGGATCGGACGGCTCGTCGCTTTTCGGCTGCAGGGAACATGCAATGCGGTCAGCGGCGGCAACGGCACCCGGTTGTCCCGGTTTTGTATCGTCTGCCGCGACGCTCAAACCTTGTGCCGCCAGCAACACGGTCAACCACAGGGTGAGGCTTGGCTGGCGCATCTTGTTGTTGTCCCTGAATCCGCTGTGCTCGCGGAGACAAGGTAAACTGCATCTTGCAGATGTAAATCAAAGATCAGGTTTCTGGTTAAGGATAAAAAGTAAGTTCAACTACAGCGCGAATTTGAATCAAATGCGCTTTCGCGCAAGGGAACCGCTCTCGCTTGCACGCGCAGTCAAACGCGGAGGTCCCGCCTCGACAGCAGCAGCGACGGAGTCTCGCGCGGCGTCAGACTCGTCGGCAGAGCCCGGCAGCATCTCGCCTGCGCGCGCAACGGATCGCTCCAGCTCCAGCGAACCCGCCAGGACGGATTGTTGGCATAGGCCGGAATTCGCCAGACCCAGATCGTCTCGTAAACGCTGTCGCCGAACTGCGCGACATCGGGCTTTGCCGTCGGCCAGAACGCCGAGCCGGCAACAGCGAACGTCACAATCGCCGCAGTCGTGATCATCATCTTGCGCATCGCGCGCCTGCCTTTCCCGCCTGTCGTGGGCTTTGACAACCCGCGACTCCCAATGCTTCGACTTGCGATCTCGAATTCGCCAGGCCGACATCGGCAACATAAGGCGCCGGGCTCTGCGCCCGATCTGCACGCCATGTGTCGCTGAACTCGTGTCGCCTGAACTCTCGGGACTCGCATCCGGGTCGTCGATCAACCCTGTGATGCCTGCTGGAGCAAAGTTCTTTTCCGCAAACGATCAAGTGCAAGTAATGAGATTGTCATAAACGCAGTGGCCGGATGGTGGCAATCCGGATAACAACGGAAGCTGAGCGCTCAACAAAACTCTTTCGGGGTACACGCCACCCGATGCGCAAAGCCCCGTAGAATTACGACATCATCGGGAGGATGTCGGTGTTCGTCACGGTGAAATCCGTTTGCCCAAGGCCTCGTCTCACGCAGTCGATGTTGGAATTTTACTGCGTCATTGCAGACCACAGCAACGCCGTGCCCGCCGCCAGCATGATGCCGTCCATGATCAGGCGGAATGACTCCGGCTTCAGCTGCAGCACGAAGCGCTTGGCGATAAAGGCGCCGGCCATCAGCGAGGCGCCGGCGATCAGGCCCTTCAGCGCGATGTCCGGCGTCAGCGCGCCGAAGCGCTCGAACGTCACCGACTTGCTGACATAGAGCCCGAGCGAGCTTGCGGCTTCGGTGGCGAGGAACGCGCCCTTGCTGAGGCCGTAGAACAGGAACAGCGGCACGCTGAGCGGACCGGTCGAAGCCACGATGCCGGTGAGATAGCCGATGAGCGCGCCGCCGATTGCGAGATGCCAGAGATTGGCCTTCAGCCTGTGCCGCGCCAGCCAGTGCCGCACCGGCACCATCGCGATCAGGAATACGCCGATCGCGATATCGACCGCATGCGAGGGCAGGGCGAGCAGGGTGCGCGCGCCGAGTGCGGCGGCCGGGATGCCCGTGATCGAATAGGCCATGCAGGCACGCCAGTCGACCTCGCGCCACCAGGCGAGGATGCGCGACAGATTGGCCATCACGGCGGCGACGGCCATGATCGGCACCGCCTGCTTCGGCCCGTACTGATAGACCAGCACCGGCATCAGCATGATCGACGAGCCGGTGCCGACGATGCCGGAAATGGTGCCGGCGACCAGGCCGACGATGAGGACGAAGAGGAAGCCCACCTGCGCGCTCCGGTGAGGTGATCCCGAGCCATGCTGAATGCGTGTCCCGGGAGAGGGGCTCAGTGTGACCTCATGGTTCGAGACGGCGCAAGGGTGCCGCCGAACCATCGACGCGCCATCGTGCGCAGCGCAGCAGGACTGGACAAATCATGTCGCGGGAATGCGGAGGTATGACTCACAGACCGCACAACACATTTGATGTCGTCCCTGCGAAAGCAGGGACCCATAACCACGAATGCTGATTATCGCGCGTCGCCGGAACGACAAGTGCCGTTCACAACATCCGCCGCGGATTATGGGTCCCTGCTTTCGCAGGGACGACAGAGTGATTGTGGCGCGAGCGCGACACGCAAACCCATCACCTCAGCACCACCCACGCCGGCGCGTGATCGCTGGCGCCGTCCTCGCCGCGGATGGCGCGGTCGACGCCGGCTTTCACAAGCCGCGGCGCCACTGCGGGGCTGAGCAGGAGATGATCGAGCCGGAGGCCTGCATCGCGTGGCCAGCGCTGGCGCTTGTAGTCCCAGAAGGTGAACATCGGCGCGTCCGGATGCAGGGTGCGGATCGCATCGCACCAGCCCTGATCGACCAGCGCCTTGAAGGCGGCACGGCTCTTCGGCTGGATCAGCGCATCCTTGTCCCAGGAGCGCGTCGGGTAGATGTCGAGGTGCGTCGGCGCGACATTGTAGTCGCCGGCGAGCACCACCGGGACGTCCTCTTTGAGCAGCTTGGCGGCATGGGCGCGCAGCCGCTTGAACCAGGCGAGCTTGTAATCGAATTTCGGCCCGGGCTGCGGATTGCCGTTCGGCAGATAGAGGCTGGTGACGACGATGCCGCGCACCGCGGCCTCGATGTAGCGCGCTTCGTGATCGCCGGCATCGCCGGGCAGGGCGGTGCGGATCAGCACCGGCTCGGCCTTGCGCGCGAGGATGGCGACGCCGTTCCAGGTCTTCTGTCCCTGCCACACCGCGCCGTAGCCGGCCTGCTCGATCGCGGCCGCGGGAAACTCGGCGTCGCTTGCCTTCAGCTCCTGCAGGCTGACGATGTCGGGCTTGGCGGTCTTGAGCCAGCGCAACAAGTTGGGCAGGCGGCGGTTGACGTTGTTGATGTTGAAGGTCGCGATCTTCATGCGCACCGGCAATCGCGACCCTTGATCATGTCAGGTGGACGTCACCGTTGGCTCGGCGGCCGGCAATGGCGGCGGTGCAGCGGGCGCTGCTGTTGGCAAGGCTGGCGGCGCTGCAGGCGTGGCAGCCCGCTCGCTCGTCTCGGCGACCGCGTCGCTTCTCGCGGCGACGGCATCGCCGCCCTTGTAGATGCGCACGAAGCGGCGGCCGAGGCTGGTCAGCACCTCATAGCCGATGGTGCCGAAATGATGCGCGACCTCGTCGACCGTGATGCCTTCGCCGATCAGCGTCACCATGTGGCCGCGCCGCACGGCATTCTTGTCGAGGTCGGTGACATCGACCGCGATCAGGTCCATCGAGACGCGGCCGGCGATCGGGCAGCGCTTGCCGGCGACCACGACCTCGGCGCCGCGGGTGCCGTCATTGGCGCTGGCGGCGCGGAAATAGCCGTCGGCATAGCCGGCGGCGACAATCGCAAGCCGGGTCGGCCGGCGCGCGGTCCAGGTGCCGCCATAGCCGACGGTCTCGCCGCGGTCGATGTTGCGGATCTGCACGATGCGCGCCTTGAGGTCGACCACCTGCTGCATCGGGTTGTCGGCCTCCGGTGTCGGATTGACGCCATAGAGCGCGCAGCCCGGCCGCACCATCTCGAATTGGAATTGCGCGCCGAGAAACACGCCGGAAGAATTCGCCAGCGAGGCCGGCACGCCGGTGAACAGGCTCGCGATCTCGCGGAAGCTCGCAAGCTGCTTGGCGTTGGCGGGATTGTTGAGCAATTCGGCGGAGGCGAGGTGGCTCATGACCAGCGTGATGCCGTGGTCACCGGCATTGATCCGCGGGATGATGCCCTGCGCCTCGCTGACCGTGAGCCCCAGCCGGTTCATGCCGGTGTCGATATGGATGGCGGCGCCGCCGGACCAGCCGGAGCGGCGGCAGAACACGTCCCATTCGGCGAGTTCGTTGAGATCGCCGATCACCGGCTTGCAGTCGATCCTGGCATAGGCGTCGCCGCTGTTCTGGAAGAAACCGCCGAGCGAATACACCGTCGCCTCGGGAGCGGCCGCGCGCACCGCCGCGGCTTCCTCGACGCTGGCGACGAAGAAGGTCTTGCAGCCGGCCTTGGCCAGCGCCCACGAAACCTGCTCGGCGCCGCAGCCATAGGCGTTGGCCTTGACCACGGCGGCGCATTCGGCCGGCACCGCGGTCTTCTCGAGCTTGCGCCAGTTGGCGATGATGGCGTCGAGGTTTATGGTGAGGATACCGCTGGCGGTCGGGTAGGCCGCCAGCAAACTGGCTTCGGGCGTCAGTTGCGATTTCGCGTCAGTCACGATGTTCATACGGCAGTTGTACGCGGGTGCCCTGCGTCGTTCAACCGAGTCCGGATCTCAGTGGCCGTGATCCGGAACCTGACCGTCGGGTGCGAGGTCGCCGAAGCGCGTGACGCTGGCCTCGAAGTGCAGATCGACCGTGCCGGTCGGACCATGGCGCTGCTTGCCGATGATGACTTCGGCCTTGCCGTGGGCAAGGTCCATGTCCATCTGCCACTTCTCATATTCCGGCGTGCCCGCGCGCGGCTCCTTGTTGGCGAGGTAGTATTCCTCGCGATAGACGAAGATCACGACGTCGGCGTCCTGCTCGATCGAGCCGGATTCACGCAGATCCGAGAGCTGCGGCCGCTTGTCGTCGCGGTTTTCGACCTGACGCGACAGCTGCGACAGCGCGATGATCGGAACGTTCAGTTCCTTGGCCAGCGCCTTCAGGTTGGTGGTGATCTCGGTGATTTCCTGCACGCGGTTGTCGTTGCCGCGTTTGCCCGAGCCCTGCAGCAGCTGGATGTAGTCGATCACGATCAGGTCGAGCCCCTTCTGGCGCTTGAGCCGTCGCGCCCGCGCGGTGAGCTGCGAGATCGAGAGACCACCGGTTTCGTCGACGTAGAAGGGCAGCGATTGCAGCTCGATCGAACAGTCGCGGATCTTCTCGAAATCCAGTTCGCTGATGCCGCCGCGGCGGATGTGGCTCGAGGGGATGCCGGTGCGCTCGGCGAGAATACGGGTGGCGAGCTGTTCGCCGCTCATTTCGCAGGAGAAGAAGCCGACACAGCCGCCATTGACTGCCTTGGTGGTGCCGTCCGCCTGGACCTCGGGCACATAGGCTTTGGCGATGTTGTAGGCGATGTTGGTGGCGAGCGATGTCTTGCCCATGCCGGGACGGCCGGCGAGGATGATGAGGTCGGACGGCTGCAGGCCGCCCATCTTGGCGTCGAGGTCGCGCAGACCGGTCGAAATGCCCGACAGCTTGCCGTCGCGCTGGAACGCCTTCGCCGCCATGTCGACCGCGATCGTCAGTGCCTGGGCGAAGCGCTGGAAGCCGCCGTCATAGCGGCCGGTTTCCGCAAGGCCGTAGAGCTGCCGCTCGGCATCTTCGATCTGGGCGCGCGGCGCGAAGTCGACCGGCGCGTCGTAGGCGACGTTGACGATGTCCTCGCCGATCTGGATCAGGTTGCGGCGCAGGCTGAGATCGTAAACGGTGCGTCCGTAGTCTTGGGCGTTGATGATGGTGGTCGCTTCGGCGGCAAGCCGGGCGAGGTATTGGCCGACCGTCATACCGCCGATGTCGAGTTCGGCCGGCAGGAACGTCTTCAAGGTCACGGGGTTCGCGACCTTGCCCATCCGGATCAGGCTTCCGGCGGTTTCATAGATTTGCTGATGGATGGTCTCGAAGAAGTGCTTCGGCTCCAGGAAATCGGAGACCCGGTAGAAGGCGTCGTTATTGACCAGGATCGCGCCCAGCAGGCCCTGTTCCGCTTCGATGTTGTGCGGCGCACTCCGGTAGGCCGGGGATGCGGCGTCGGGCGCGAGCTTGTGGACGTTCGAATCAATCAAGGCCATGGACGAGCTTATTCTTCTGATTTCGTCGTTACTGAGATTTTCGGGTGTGGGGCCGCGATGAAGCGCCAGCCCGGCACGAAGCGAAAGGACGGATGTTTCTTATGCACGATTCACACAACGCGAGGTGTGAATCCGAAACAGTCGGATGCATTCCGCTTGACGGGGGTTTTGTCCGAAACCGGGCGGGACCCGGCCGATCAGCACCGTCGTTGGCAAAAATCGGACGCAGCCTGAACCTTTTGCCAGGCGAGCGGACCCATGGAGAGGCGAGGCGGCTGTTGGCGTCGATTTCTCAGACCAAAATGAGGAAGGCCAGCGCGATCAAGGCGGCCACCACGCCAGTGGCGATCAGGGCGTAGTCGGTCGCGATATCGCGCTGCGGGTCCAACATCGTCTGGCGTGTTTCTCGGGTCATTCCGGACCACTACGACAGCCCGGGACAGACCTCTGTGAAGCAGATCACATGCGCCGCACTTTTTTTGCGGCAGGTTCGCGGGAACGACCCGGCGGATTCCGGGTTGTCTCCGCTCAGGGAAGATACGGCGGCGATGGCTCGAGAGTTTCAGACAGCGCGATCAAGGCTTGGCCGGGCAGGTGGCATGGACCGCCGCTGGCTGGCGGCGCTTGTCGATGCCATGGAGCAGGCGGCGCGTCCGGAGGTCCGCAATGTTCCCTGCGATGCCCGGTTGATTTCTGCCGCGGCGGCCCATCTGGCGCGTCCCGCACCGACCTTCGTCCATTGCAGGTCGGTCTACAGCCTGCGCAACTAGCAGCACCTGTTCCTTCAGGCCTATTCGCCGGCGAGTTGCAGCCGGGGCTTGGCCGCGCCGGCCTCCTTCAGCCGCAGACGGGCTTCTTCGCCGCCGATATAGTCGCGGGTGATCGGGACGATGCCCTGGCGCTTGGTGAGCTGCAGCTGGAAGTTCATCATGTTCTGCACGCGGAACGACATCTCCGAGGCTGCCAGATAGAATTCCCACATCCGGGCAAAGGTCTCGTCGTAGAGCCGCACGGCCTCCTCGCGCCGCGCCATGAAACGCTCGCGCCACGCCTTCAGCGTCTCGGCATAGTGCAGGCGCAGGATCTCCATGTCGCAGATCAGCAAACCGGCCTTCTCGATCGCCGGCATGACCTCGGAGAGCGCCGGAATGTAGCCGCCGGGGAAGATGTATTTCCGGATCCAGGGGCTGGTGACGTCGGGGCCGGTCGAGCGCCCGATCGAATGCAGCACCATGACACCGTCGTCGCTCAAGAGTTCGGCGCAGCGCGCAAAGAAGGTTTCATAGAAGGCGACCCCGACATGCTCGAACATGCCGACCGAGACGATGCGGTCGAACGGTCCGGGGATGTCGCGGTAGTCCTGCATCAGGAAACGCGCGGAGTGCGCCAGGTTCCGCTCCGCCGCCCGCGCGCTGGAAATCTGCAGCTGCTCGGTCGACAGCGTGACGCCGGTGACGTCGGCGCCGCTCATCTCGGCGAGATAGAGCCCAAGGCCGCCCCAGCCGGAACCGATGTCGAGGATGCGGTGGCCGGGCTTGATCAGGAGTTTTGCGGCGAGGTGACGTTTCTTGGCGAGCTGGGCATCGTCCAGCGTCGCGTCCGGTGTCTCGAAATAGGCGCAGCTGTATTGCTTGTCCGCGTCGAGGAAGAGGGAATAGAGGCGGCCGTCGAGATCGTAATGACGGGCGACATTGCTCCTGGATCGGCCGCGCACATTGATCTGCTGGGCGCGGCGTCCGAGGAAGCGCACCCAGGCCTGCAGCCGGGCAAAGTTCGGCAGCATGGCTGCCTGACCCATCAGGACCGCCAGCACGTCGGCGATGGTGCCTTGCTCCACCACGAACGTACCGTCCATGAAGGCTTCGCCGAGATAAAGTTCGGGATCGACCAGGATGCGGAGTTCGGCCGCCCGCGTCATGAAGCGCACGGCGACCGGTACGCCCGTGCCGTCACCGCAGCTGAATTGAGCGCCGCTCGCGGTCGTGAACGTGATCGAACCGCGGCGGATGAAGCGCCCCAAGAAGTATCGCAACAATCGGTCCATCGAAACACCAACGGAACGGCAAGCTGCACACCGACACCACCGGAGCTGATCACCCCAATGTGTCCCCAACCTCAAGATAGGCAGGGAATTAGATCGCGCTATTGCGTTGTGGTCAAAGCCGATATTCCAAAATGTGACAATTGCGTGGATGCGTCATGGGCGCGCTTCCATTCGCGCGATAATCGGCTAAAAGGTGACCGCCGCGGCCGATCCATCAGGCGCTGGCGGCGATTTTTCCGGAATCTGGAGACTTAAGGAATGTTGAGCCGAGCCCTCAGTCTGGCGACGGTGGCGCTTCTGATTGGCTGCCTGTCAGCCGTTTCGGCGCAAGCGCAAAACCTCGAGGCCGGCAAGAGCCCCTCCCAGATCTTCGCAAGCACCTGCACAGCTTGCCACAAGAGCCCGCGCGGCCTGCTGAAGTCGGTGCCGGCCGGTTCGCTGCCGGGTTTCCTGCGCCAGCACTACACGACGTCCAGCGACATGGCCGGCGTGCTTGCGTCCTTCCTGATTTCGAACGGCGCCAACGACCCGCGCTATCAGGCCAAGGATCAGCCCAAGGGGGCCAAGGGACGGGACGGCCGGCAGGAAGCCAACCAGTCACCTGACCAGTCGTCCGAGCGTCCGGCCCGCCGACGGCACCAGGATGCAGCGCCGCAGGAAGGTGCCAAATCCGACGCCGATGGCTTGAATCCCGAAGGGCGTCCGGGTCGCCACGGCAAGCGGATGGCGCGCCCGAGCGAGACGCCGGAAGGCGCGAAGCCGGACGACGGCCAGACGCCGCAGGCCGTGGGCGAGGGCAAGCCGTCGCGTCAGAAGCACGGCCGTCGCGGCAAGCCCGTCGACGAGCCGAAGTCCGAGGATGGGTCCAAGAGCGGGGCTGCGACCAGCGACGAGCCCAAGGCAGCCAACAAGCGCGAGGACAAGGGTGAGGCCGAGAAGCCGGCGAAGCCCGCCGCTGAGCCCGACACGGCAAAGGTCGACGCGCCGAAGAGCAATGGCGGCGGCGAACCTGCTGCCGTGCGATCCGATCCGGTTCCGCAGGTCACGCCGGCGCCAGCAGCGGCTGCGCCTGCCGCGTCCGAGCCGGCCGCTCCGGCGCCAGCCGCGCCGCCAGTGACTGCGACCGCGCCGCCGCCACCGCCGCCCACGACGCCAGGCTCCGGCCCACCGGAAGCCCCGACCTCGAAATAATCGCCGACGCCGGGCCGCAAGGTCCGGCGTATTCGTTTGACCACCGTTAGAGTAGTGCTCTAGAGTGTTAATCTAATCAGGAGAGGACGACTTGAGCACGGCGCGCGAAGATCTGCTGGCGGCGGGACTGGTGGTGTTCGACCGCGACGGGTTCGAGGGCGCGACGGTGGCCGAGATCCGCTCCCGCGCCCGCGCGTCCAACGGCAGCTTCTTCCACTTCTTCGCCTCGAAGAAGGAGCTCGCCGGGTCCCTGTTCCTGGAAATCCTGCAGGCCTATCACGCCGCGATCATCACCTCGGTCGACGACAGCTGCGGCGCCGGCGAGGGCGTCGCGCGGCTGATCCACGCCCATCTCGATTGGGTCGTGAGCAACCGGCGCGAGGCGCGCTTCCTGTTCGAGATTTCGCGCAGCGAGTGGGGCGAGGAGGTGCGCGGCGCGCAGCGCAGCGAGAATTCGCGGCTCGCCGATGGCATCGAGCGCTGGCGCGCGCCGCTGCTCGCGCGTGGCGAATTGCTGCCGATGAGCGCTGTGCTGTTCTTCAGCCAGATCATCGGGCCGGCGCAGATCTTCTGCCGCGCCTGGCTGTCGGGCCGCCATACCGGCGATCCGCGCGAACAGGTGGAGACGCTGATCGCCTGCGCGATCCGCGCGGTGGCAGCGCCGGGTGCGCCGGAACGAACAGGAGGAACGTCATGAGCGAGACCGATCCGGACTTTGCGCCGATCGCGACACGAATTCGCGACAATGTCGGCCGGCAGGGCTTCATGGGTCTTGTCGGTGCTGAGGTGGCCGAGCTGTCGCGCGGCACGTGCACGCTCGCGGTCGACCGCCGTCCGGAGCTGTTGCAGCAGCATGGGCTGTTTCACGGCGGGGTGACGGCGTTTCTGGTCGACAACGCCACCACGATCGCAGCGGCGACATCGCGCGGCCAGCCGGCGCTGACGGCGGAGTACAAGCTGAACCTGCTGTCGCCGGCGTCGGGCGATCGCCTGATCTGCCGGGCGCGCGTGATCAAGCCGGGACGTCAGGTCGCCGTCGTTGCGGCCGACGTGTTCTGCGTCATCGACGGCAAGGAGAAGCACACCGCGACCGCTTTAGCGTCGATCGCCATGCTCGACGACAAGGCGGCGGCACGAATCCGAAGCCCGGCCTGATCGAGGCCGGGCTTCGTAGCTTTTTCGAGCGAAGTGGATGCCGGTTCGCGTGAAGAACACGCGTCAAAACCAGAATCGAGAGCATCGGTTCAGAACCGATGCTCTCGTCGGTTGAGCGATGCAGAGAAGCTTACTTCTCTTCGGCGGCCGGAGCCGGCGCGGCTTCCTCGTCGTGCTGGGCTTCCGGATCGAAGAATTCGCCGGCGGCGGCGAGCGCCTCGGCGGCAGCGTCCTGGTCTTCCTGGCGGGTCGAGATGTCCTCGCCGCGCTTGATCCGCTCGGCCTCTTCGGCGGAGCGGGCGACCGTCACGGTGACGCTGGTCTCGACCTCGGGGTGAACCGCGATCGTCACCTTCTGCGCGCCGATCACCTTGATCGGCGAGTCGAGCCAGACCTGCGGGCGGGAGACCGTCACGCCGTCGGCGGCGAGCGCGGTGACGATGTCGCGCACCGTGACCGAGCCGAACAGCTGGCCGGACTCGGAAGCCTGGCGGATGATGACGATGTCGCGGCCGTCGATCTTCTCGGCGACCACGGACGCTTCGCCCTTGGCCTTGATGTTGTTGGCCTCGAGCTCGGCCTTCATGCCGTCATACTTGGCGCGGTTCGCCTCGGTGGCGCGCAGCGCCTTGCCGCGCTTCAGCAAGAAGTTGCGGGCGAACCCGTCCTTGACGCGCACGACTTCGCCCATCTGGCCAAGCTTGGCAACGCGTTCGAGCAGAATGACTTCCATTTTCGTTCTCCTTTAGATGCTAAGTACGGGTTTAAGTGGTTGGATCGAATCTCAAGCCGCGGGCAAAGGCGGCGGTCTTGTTTGCAGATAGCGCTGGCGCAGCCCGAACACGGCGTCGGCGATGCCGAGCGCGAACATCGCAACGATTGGCCAGCCGAACATGGCGACGACGGCGTAGATGCCGCCGAGCCAGAAGCCGCGATTGGCGAGCGACAGCGTCAAGGTGTGCAGCACCGCGAAGCCGACCAGCGCATAGGCGATCACGAGCGCCGTCGCGATGATCTGCGCCAGCAGCGCAAGCATGCCGCCGACGAAGCTGGCGCCTACCGCCACGATCAGCGCGACCAGCGTCACGGCGGGGAGCGCGGTGCGACGGAACTCCGGCCACGGTCGGTTCAGTCGCCCGGAGGTTTGCGTGATCTTGCCGGCGAGCCAAAGGTTCAGCGTCAGCGTCACCATGGAGATGACCGTCGCCGCGAGCGGCGCGAAGATCACCAACGCGTCGACCAGCCGTTCGATGTCACCGCTGGGCTGCGCTTCGCCGGCGCTGAGCATCTTGAGCAGGCCGCGCCGCAGCGTGCCGGTGATGGTGTCGGTATCGGTGCCGAGCGTGAGCAGCGCGGCGGTCGTGGTAATGACGGCGAAGGCTGCAATCCAGAGCAGGATGCGGCCGACGGGGTACCATTCAAGCGCAGGCGGCTGCTGCTTGGCGCTGTCGCCGGTTGCGCCCGCGATCGGCCGTCCGAGCAGGGCGAGGTGGCCGAGCCACCAGCCGGGCACGGCGACCATCATGGCAAACGCGATGCTGTAGGGAAGGCCGAAGATCGTGCCGAGCACGGATGCCGCACCCACTCCACCAATAGCGGCGGTGAGGGGACCCCAGCCGAGCGCCGCCACCATGATCGGCAGCGATGCGAGATAGAACAGCAATATCGAGATCAGCGCGCCCGAACTGATCGAGGCGAACATCAGCGCCGACGCGGCGCCGGCTGCGAGTGCAACGGTGAATATTCCGATCATCAGCTGTCCCGCCCCCTTCGAGCGGTTAGGGGTCCTGCATCGAGAACCCCAACCATCGGCGACCGGACGACCCGGAAGCCTTATGAGAATGAGCGGCCGGCGGCGCGTGCCGCCGGCCGTCGTCAATTAGCGAATGACGTAAGGCAGCAGGCCGAGGAAGCGCGCGCGCTTGATGGCGCGGGCGAGCTCACGCTGCTTCTTGGCGGACACGGCCGTGATGCGGCTCGGCACGATCTTGCCGCGCTCGGAGACGTAACGCATCAGCAGCTTGGAATCCTTGTAGTCGATCTTCGGCGCATTCGCGCCCGTGAACGGGCAGGACTTGCGACGACGGAAAAACGGACGGCGGGCACCAGCATCAGCCATGATTCATTACTCCTCGGTCGCAGCTTCTTCTTCGCGCGGACGGCGCGGGCCACGGTCGCCACGGAAACCACCACCATCGCGGTCACCTCGGAAACCGCCTTCGCGGTCGCCACGGAAGCCACCACCACGGTCATCGCGCTCGCGATCACGGTCGGCCTTGCGCATCATCGCGGACGGGCCTTCCTCGTGCTCTTCGACGCGCACGGTGAGGTAACGAATGACGTCTTCGTTGATGCGCTCCTGACGCTCGATCTCGGTGACGACAGCCGAGGGTGCGTCGATGTTCATCAGCACGAAATGCGCCTTGCGGTTCTTGTTCATGCGGTAGGTGAGGGAGCGCACGCCCCAGCTCTCGGTCTTGGTGACCTTGCCGCCGCCCTGTTCGACGATCCCCGTCATCTGGGCCGTCAGTTCATCCACCTGCTGGGTGCTCGCATCCTGACGCGCGAGAAAAACATGCTCGTAAAGAGGCATGGTTGTCCTTTCCTGTGTTGGCGCGGTTTCCGGCGACAAGCCCTTCGAGACCTTCGGAAAGGACTCGAGCTGCTCAGAAGGCGGGAGCACGGGACGACGGGCCGACTGGCCCTGCCACATCAAAATCAACGGGTGAATTTGCTGAGACCGTCCGTTCAGCTCCCGGCCGGAGCCCACGAATGGCGCGCTTATACGGGTTTTGGCCGCGAAAGCAAGGGTTCTCGGCCTCCGGATGCGCGAGGCGTCGTAGCCCTCCAGGCCGTTTGACGCAACCTCAGGCGTTTTCCCGTTGATTTCTTTGTTTGTATGCCATACAAATATCTCTGGGAGGACGAGATATGGGTTCGGAGACCGCCGGCGGCATGTCTGCGCCCGATCCGAAGCACGCGGTCCGCGCGACGCGGTCGGCGGGGCGCAAGATGCGCTCGCTGCTGCTCGATGCCGCCAGCCGCCTGTTCAAGGAGCGCGGGCTGTCGGGCACCTCGATCTCCGATATCGCCGCGGCGGCCGACGCCTTTCCGAGCCAGATCACCTATTACTTCCGCACCAAGGAAGCGCTGTTCGTCGAGGCGGCCAGCCGCGACATGCTCTATCTCGCGCGCGCGACCGAACAGGCCGCCCTGAATGCCCACACCCCGCGGGACTACACCCACGCCCTGGCCGAAACCGTGACCGCGACCGACACGGTCGCCTTTTTCGCGGAGGCCTTGACCCTCACTCGGCGCCGGCAGGATCTCGCGCCGCTCGTCGAGCGCACCATCGAACGCCTGCACAGCGAGGGCGCGCGCGCCTATGCGGGCCAGGTCGAGCGCCATGGCTGGCGGTCGCTGCGCGCGCCCGAGGAGAGCTCGCGGCGGTTCTGGGCGATTGCGATCGGTGTGATCGTCGAAGGTTTCGCGATGGGCCGCGCTGCCGACGAGATGTGCCGCGAATTGCTGCGCGCGCTCGGCGAGCAGGCGACATCAACTTCGACGTCGGCCAATGATGCGACGCGGTTGCGCCTGGTCGGCGATCCCAACACTTCATCCTCAACGGACGGGGAGACAAGCAGATGACCGCGCTTCGCATGCGAGCCCGCGATTTCCTGACCGAGGACGAATTGGTCGCGGTGCGCGAGCGCACGACGTGGAAGGGCGCAGCCCTGATCGTGCACGCTTGGGCGCTGATCCTGGGCGCGATCGCGCTGGTCGCGTGGTGGCCCAATCCGCTGACCTATCTGCTCGCGGTTGCGATCATCGGCTCGCGCCAACTCGGGCTCGCGATCCTGATGCATGACGGGGCGCACGGCTGTCTGTCGGCGGACGAGAGGACCAATCTGACGCTGAGCCAGTGGTTCTGCGCCTATCCGATCTTCGCGGAGACCCGCGGCTATCGCCGCTATCATCTGCAGCATCATGCGCGGACGCAGCAGGAGGATGATCCCGATCTCGTGCTGTCGGCGCCGTTTCCGATCACGAAGATGAGCTACCGCCGAAAGTTCTTCCGCGATATCACCGGGCAGACCGGCTACCAGCAGCGCAAGGCGCAATTGCTCAATGCGATCGGGCCGAAGGAGTGGCCGTTGTCGCGGCGCGCCGCCAACTTCTGGCAGAAGCTCGGGCCGCAATGCGTCACCAACGCGCTGCTGTTCGCGGGGCTCGCCGCCGCGGGCGTGTGGTGGGCCTATCCGCTGTTGTGGCTGGTGCCGCTGCTGACCTGGATGATGGTGATCACGCGCATCCGCAACATCGCCGAACATGCCGTCGTGCCTGACAGCTCCGATCCCCTGCGCAACACCCGCACCACGCGGGCCAACGTCCTCGAGCGTCTGTTCATCGCGCCGTACTACGTGAACTATCACCTCGAGCATCATTTGCTGTTCTACGTGCCCTGCTACAACCTGCCGCGCGTCCACCGCATCCTGAGCGAAAGCCGCTATGCCGGCCGGATGGAAGTGCAGCCGGGCTACGCCGCCGTGCTGCGGCTCGCGACCGCCAGGCCCGCCAACGAGGATCGTCCGGGGCAGCTGGTCAACAGCGCACGCCGGGCGAGGGCCGGCGCCAAGGTTAACGCCGACCAGAATGCCGGCGGGTTCTAGCCCGAGGCCGGACCGGCATCCCCAGGGTTCCTCCGTCGCGGCTTGACAGCACCGCCTCCGTCAGTGTCTTACGGCCCGGTCCGAGGCCGGTTGCAAGGCTGGGCTGCCATGGCTTGGTTGCCGAGGCCCGATTGCTCAGGCTTGGTTTGCAAGGGATTGGCCCGGACCCGCTGTGGCGCGTTTTGCGCGACGCGGATACCGTTTTCCCCTGGGCAGGCCTAAAGCGCCTGCGCGGAGATCACGCTCAACTAGGTAGGGATCGCCGATGACGGCAGCATTTACGTTTCCCGGGCAGGGCTCGCAGGCGGTTGGCATGGGCAAGGCCCTGGCCGACGCCTTTCCGGCGGCCAAGGCGGTGTTCGACGAGGTCGATTCCGCGCTGGGCGAGAAGCTGACCGCGATCATCTGGGATGGTCCCGGCGAGACATTGCAACTCACCGAAAATGCCCAGCCGGCGCTGATGGCGGTGTCGATCGCCACTTTGCGCGTGCTCGAGAGCGAAGCCGGCTTCTCGGTCGGCCGCAACGCGGCCTTCGTTGCCGGGCACTCGCTCGGCGAGTATTCGGCGCTGGCCGCCGTCGGAAGCCTCTCCGTCAGCGACACCGCGCGGCTGCTCCGCACCCGCGGGCTCGCGATGCAGAAGGCGGTGCCGGTCGGCGTCGGTGCGATGGCCGCGCTGCTTGGTCTCGACTACGAAACCGCCGTGGCGGTCGCCAACGAGGCGGCGCAGGGACAAGTCTGCCAGGCCGCCAACGACAATGGCGGCGGCCAGGTGGTGGTCTCCGGCGACAAGGCCGCCGTCGATCGCGCGGTCGAAATCGCCAAGACCAAGGGCGCCAAGCGCGCCATGCTGCTGCCGGTGTCGGCGCCGTTCCATTGCAAGCTGATGCAGCCGGCGGCCGATGCGATGGCAGAGGCGCTGTCCGGCGTGACCATCAAGGCGCCCGCGGCGCCGCTGGTCTGCAACGTGCTGGCCTCCGCCATCACCGATCCCGACGAGATCCGCCGCCGCCTGATCGAACAGGTTACCGGGACGGTTCGCTGGCGCGAGTCGGTTGCCTATATGGCAGGGCACGGCGTGACGCGGTTCTTCGAGATCGGCGCCGGCAAGGTGCTGAGCGGCCTCGTCAAGCGGATTGCCGACGGCGCGCTCGGCGTGTCCGTCGGCGGTCCGAACGATATCGCTGCGGCCAAGGACGCGCTCGCAGCTTCGGCTTGAAGCAGCCGGAAGGAGAATTCGATGTTTGATCTGACTGGCAAGACGGCGCTCGTCACGGGCGCAACCGGCGGCATCGGCGGCGCGATCGCGCAGGCGCTGCATGCGCAGGGCGCGACGGTCGCGATCTCGGGGACGCGGCGTGAGGTGCTGGACGGCTTTGCGGCCAAGCTCGGCGAGCGCGTGCACGTGCTGCCCTGCAATCTCTCCAGCAAGGATGATGTCGAGGCGCTGGTGCCGGCAGCGGAAGCTGCGATGGGGCAGGTCGACATCCTGATCGCCAACGCCGGCATCACCCGCGACAATCTGTTCGTGCAGCTGCGCGACGAGGACTGGGATGACGTGATCGCGGTCAACCTGACCGCGACGTTCCGGCTTGCGCGCGCCGCGACCAAACTGATGATGCGCAAGCGCTTCGGCCGCATCATCGCGATCACCTCGATCGTCGGCGTCACCGGCAATCCGGGGCAGGGCAACTACACCGCGTCGAAGGCCGGCATCATCGGCCTGATCAAGACGCTGGGCGCCGAATACGCCAAGCGCGGCGTGACCGCCAATTGCATCGCGCCGGGTTTCATCAAGACGCCGATGACGGATGCGCTCAACGACAAGCAGCGCGAAACCATCCTGGCGAAGGTTCCTGCGGCGCGTCTCGGAACGCCCGAGGACATCGCCGCTGCGGCGGTCTATCTGGCCTCGAACGAGGCCGCCTACGTCACCGGACAGACGATTCACGTCAACGGCGGGATGGCTATGATTTGAGCTGCTTGCTGGCTCTCGCAATGCGGCGAAAAGCCGTTTTCGAGAGCCGGTTCAGGCGTGTAGTCAAGGCTTTGGAAGTATGGTAGCTGAACCCCCCATGGATGGGCAAAGAACGCCATTGCAGGATTTTGAAACCCTGTATATTGGCGTGGCGACGCCTGCCGTTCGCCGGGGCTTTAATCGGCTACGACCGGGCCGAATCAAGACTATGCGCGACTGAGTAATCGAGACGACCACGATGGCTCGTATCGTCTTGGGGTCGGGTCCAATGGAACAACGAGGTTGAACGATGAGTGAGATTGGCGAGCGGGTTAAGAAGATTGTGGTCGAGCACCTTGGTGTCGAACCCGAGAAGGTGGTCGATAGCGCGAGCTTCATCGATGACCTCGGCGCCGACAGCCTCGACACGGTCGAGCTCGTGATGGCATTCGAAGAAGAATTCGGTTGCGAGATTCCCGACGACGCGGCGGAGACGATTCTGACCGTCGGCGACGCGACCAAGTTTCTTGAGAAGAACGCGAAGAGCTGACGCCGATCGCGAATTTGACGGGGCCGGACGGACCGTGATCGAGCGGTCCCCCGGCTTCTTATTATCAGCCGCGCATTGCTGGCCGGAGACGTGGAAATGAGACGAGTTGTCGTCACGGGGCTGGGCATGCTTACACCGCTCGGCTGCGGCGTTGACGCAACTTGGGCGCGCATCCTCGCCGGAGACAGCGGCGGCAAGAAGATCGACACGTTCGACGTGTCCGACCTGCCGAGCCAGGTCGCCTGCTACATTCCGCGCGGCGACGGCTCCAACGGTACCTTCAATCCCGATCAGTGGATGGAGCCGAAGGACCAGCGCAAGGTCGACGACTTCATCCTCTATGCGATGTGCGCGGCCAAGCAGGCGCTGGACGATGCCAACTGGCATCCGAAGTCGGATGAGGACCAGTTCGCCACCGGCACGATGATCGGCTCCGGCATCGGCGGTCTCACCGGCATTGCCGAGACCGCGGTGCTGCTGAAGGAGCGCGGTCCGCGCAGGGTCTCTCCCTTCTTCATTCCGGGCCGCCTGATCAATTTGGCTTCCGGTTACGTCTCGATCGAGCACGGCCTGAAGGGGCCCAATCATGCAGTGGTCACGGCGTGTTCGACCGGCGCGCATGCGGTCGGCGACGCAGCGCGGCTGATCGCGCTCGGCGACGCCGAGGTGATGGTCGCGGGCGGCGCCGAATCGCCGATCTCGCGCATCGGCATCGCCGGCTTCTGCGCGGCGCGTGCGCTGTCCACCGGCTTCAACGACACTCCGCAAAAGGCATCGCGGCCGTATGACAAGGATCGCGACGGCTTCGTGATGGGCGAGGGCGCCGGCGTCCTCGTGCTCGAGGAATACGAGCACGCGAAGCGCCGCGGCGCGAAGATCTATGCCGAGGTCACCGGCTATGGCCTGTCGGGCGATGCCTTCCACATCACCTCGCCGCCGCCGGACGGCAACGGCGGCTTCCGCAGCATGAGCATGGCGCTGAAGCGTGCCGGCCTCGCGGCATCCGACCTCGACTACATCAATGCGCACGGCACCTCGACGCAGGTCGGCGACGAGATCGAGCTCGGCGCGGTCGAGCGTCTGCTCGGCAATGCGGCCTCGAAGGTTTCGATGTCGTCGACCAAGTCCGCTACCGGACATCTGCTCGGTGCGGCCGGCGCGATCGAGGCGATCTTCGCGATCCTGGCGATTCGCGATAACGTGGTGCCGCCGACCATCAATCTCGACAATCCGTCGGTGCAAACGGCGATCGATCTTGTGCCGCATACGTCGCGCAAGCGTGACGTCAATGTGGCGCTGTCCAATTCCTTCGGTTTCGGCGGCACAAACGCCTCCGTGATCGTGCAGCGCGTGACCAATTAGTAGGTCTTTAGAACTAGTCCACCGTTTTGCCGTATTCCGCGGTGACTCCTAATAGCGGGCGTATGCTATTGGCAGGGCAGGGGTTTGTCCGGCCACGATTCAACCTGCAGGATATTGGTTTGCATCGATGAGTGAGAGGCCGCCCATTTCACCGAGGAGTCCACGCGCCGCGCTGGAGCCCGAACAGCTTCCGCCGCCGCCCAAGCGCTCGGATCGCGCCCGCAATCCCTTCGTGATCGTCGGCAATGCCATCTTCACCATTCTGATCATCCTGATGATCGGCGCCGGAGCCACGTATTACTACGGCAAGCAGGCGCTGGAATCGCCGGGACCGCTGCAGGAAGACAAGATCGTCAACATCCCGGCGCGCGCCGGCAAGCGTGACATCGCCGACGTGCTCTCGCGTGAGGGCGTCATCAACGTCAATCCGTGGGTCTTCATCGGCGGCGTGTTCGCACTGAAGGCAAGCTCCGATCTCAAGCCCGGCGAATATTCGTTCCAGAAGAATGCCAGCCTGCGCGACGTCATCGCCACCATCGTCGACGGCAAGGTGGTGCAGCACGCCATCACGATACCGGAAGGCCTGACTTCCGAGCAGATCGTGACGCGGCTCTCCGACAACGACATCTTCACCGGCTCGGTGCGCGAGATCCCGCGCGAGGGCACGCTGCTGCCGGAGACCTACAAATTCCCGCGCGGCACCACGCGCGACCAGGTGATCCAGCGCCTGCAACAGGCGCAGAAGCGCGTGCTCGCCGAAATCTGGGAACGCCGCAACACCGACACGCCGCTGAAATCGCCGGACCAGCTGGTGACGCTGGCCTCGATCGTCGAGAAGGAAACCGGCCGCGCCGACGAGCGCAGCCGTGTGGCCGCCGTGTTCGTCAACCGCCTGCGCCAGCGGATGAAGCTGCAGTCCGATCCGACCATCATCTACGGACTGGTGGGCGGCAAGGGAACGCTGGGCCGTCCGATCAAGCGCAGCGAGATCACGCAGCCGTCGCCCTACAACACCTATGTGATCGACGGCCTGCCGCCCGGGCCGATCGCCAATCCCGGCCGCGCCTCGCTGGAGGCGACCGCCAACCCGGCGCGGACCCGCGACCTGTTCTTCGTCGCCGATGGAACCGGCGGCCACGCCTTCAGCGAAACCTACGACCAGCACGCGAAGAACGTCGCCAAGCTGCGCGCGTCGGAGAAGCAGATCCAGAACGACACGGTCGAGCCCGCGGATGATCCGGCGCCTGCCGCCGCGGCGCCCGGCGCCGACACCAATCCCACGGCGACGACGCCGAAGCCCACCAATCAAAAGAAGCCGCCGCGCGGTCGGCAGGGCGCAGCCCAGCAGACCAATTCGCCGCCGGTGGTGCAGCGCTAAAGCGCGATGCGATCGTCGCGCTTTAGCTTCTTGTTTGAGCACGATCTTTCGGAAAACCGCTTCACACTTTTCCGGATCATGCTGTAGCTCTGCGTTTCCGGAGGTGGAACGTAATTTCACTTTCACGGAATCCGTTTTAAGGTCGCACCGGCTCCCCACGAGTCTCGCAGGCTCCGGGTGAGTCCCATATCCTTCTGTTGGAGAGTTTCACGCGATGGCGCTGTCGAGCATGACTGGCTTTGCCCGAAGCCATGGCGCAAGCGGTCCCTATACGTTCGAGTGGGAGCTGAAGTCGGTCAATGCCAAGGGCTTTGACCTGCGGTTGCGGCTTCCGCCGGGCTGGGACGAACTGGAAGCGCTTGCCAAGAAGCGGGCCGGCGAACTGCTGTCGCGCGGCACGGTCTACGCCAATCTCAGCGTCAAGCGCACCGACGCGGCGCAGACGATCCGGATCAATGAGGACGTGCTCGCCGCCGTGGTGAAGGTCGCCGGCACGCTCGCGCAGCGGATCGACGCGGTGGCACCGAGCATCGACGGACTGCTCGGCATCAAGGGCGTCATCGAGGTGGTCGAGCCCGAGAGCAACGAGGACGAGGACAAGGCCGCGCGCGAGGCGGCGGCGATGGCCTTCGAGCAGGCGCTCGGCAGCCTTGTCGAGATGCGCCGCCGCGAGGGCGATGCGCTGGGGCAGACCCTGATGCAGCGGATGGACGAGATCGAGCGGCTCGCCAGGCGCGCCGAGACCGCTCCCGGCCGCAAGCCCGAGGCGATCAAGGCGCGGCTTGCCGAGCAGATCGCGGCCCTGCTCGAGACTTCCGACCGCTTCGATGCCGATCGCCTGAACCAGGAGGCGATCCTGATCGCCACCAAGGCCGATATCCGCGAGGAGCTCGACCGTATCGCCTCGCACATCGCCCAGGCGCGCGAGATGATCGGCAAGGGCGGTCCGGTCGGGCGCCGGCTCGACTTCCTCGCCCAGGAATTCAATCGCGAGGTGAACACCTGCTGCTCGAAGTCGAACGACGTCGAGCTGACCAACACCGGGCTTGAAATGAAGAACGTGGTCGAGCAGTTCCGCGAACAGGTCCAGAATCTGGAGTGAATGATGACGGCGCAGGGTTTTGACGGCGTTGAGCGGCGCGGACTGATGTTCGTCCTGTCGTCGCCCTCGGGCGCCGGCAAGACCACGCTGTCGCGCATGCTGCTGGAGCGCGAGCCGGGCCTGAAGATGTCGGTGTCGGCGACGACGCGGCCGATGCGACCGGGCGAGGTCGGGGGCCGCGACTATTTCTTCGTCGACAAGAAGAAGTTCGAGACGATGGTCGAGCACGGTGAACTGCTCGAATGGGCCACCGTATTCGACAACCGCTACGGCACGCCACGTGCGCCGGTCGAGGCCGCCCTGTCGGTGGGGCAGGATGTTCTGTTCGATATCGACTGGCAGGGCACGCAACAGCTCCACCAGAAAGCCAGCGCCGATGTGGTGCGGGTGTTCATCCTGCCGCCGTCGGCCGCCGATCTCGAGAAGCGGCTGCATACCCGGGCGCAGGATTCGGAAGAGGTCATCCGCGGACGGATGAGCCGCGCCAGTCATGAGCTGAGCCATTGGGCGGAATACGACTACATCGTCGTCAACCACAACGTCGACGACGCCTTTGCCGAGGTGCAGTCGATCCTGAAGGCCGAGCGCCTCAAGCGCGAGCGCCGCACCGGCCTCACCGAATTCGTGCGCGGCCTGCAGCGTCAGCTCGAGAAGTAGCTGGTCGGGATCGTGACGCGATCGCGGGGGATCGCATCACAGTCATTTCCTTGAGTGCACTCTAGTTCGCAGCGCTGCGCGCAAGCCGCTGCAGCATTGCGGCGATCTGCTTGTTGTCCTGCTCTCTTTGATCCCGATCACGCGCAGTCTCCCGGCGAGCAGCCGACGTCTCGGCGCGGCGTGGAGCGGGAGGCGTCTCGGCATGGCGCGGCACGGGTGTCTCCGCGCGGCGCGGCGCAGCCTCGGACAGACGCAGCGGACGGTCCCGGCTGACAACCGCCATCGGTGGCGCCGGCTCGGTGTGCAGCGAATCCCACGGCGCGTGCCACTCGTCCTCGGTCTGGTAGGGCGCCGAGCGCCTGCGGGTCAGCCCGAACACCAGCGCGCTGACCATGCCGGCCAGCGCCAGCGCGCCGACCATCACGATCAGCAACATCTGCGTCGACGACGATGATTTCTCCACCGACGCCTCGGCCGTGGCGGGGGCGGCAGGCGCCGGCGCGGCCGCCTGTTGCGGTGTCGCGTCAGCCTGCGCGACCACGGTCGGCGGGTCCGCGGCGCGCCGGGTTCCGTTGGTTCCGGCCATGCTCGAGGCATCCAGCCACCTGGCGTTCACATCGGACGGCTGGGCGTTGGCACCCTGTGCTGCCGGATCGGTCGCCGCTGCCGTTCCGCCGGCCTGGCTGGCGTCGGCGCTTGGCGCAGGCACGGCTGCGGCCTGCGGCGAGGGCCATTCGGCACGGGCATCGGCGACTGATTTGCGCATCGCCGGCTGCTGCGGCGCAGGCTGGCTCTGCGGCGCTGCCTGGCTCTGTGGCGGCGTCGCGTCGGCCGTTGTGGTATCGGGCGCGGCTGCCGCTGGCGGCTGCTGTGCGGTCGTGGTCGCCGTCTTGGCCGCCTTGTTCTTGGCCTCGCCGAGATACCAGCACTTCTTCTTGCTGCGATCGAGATGGTAGAACCAGTGGCTTCCCGCAGGCGCGGTTCCCTTGGGCGCGGACAGGCAGCTGTCCGCCGTGTTGGTGCTATTGGCCGTATTGGCGGCGGTCTGGGCCATGGCGCTGCAACTGGCGCCGGCCAGCATGCTGGCGGCAAGCGCCGCAGCGAATTTCGCTGAACGATTTGACATACGCGTCCCCGGTATCTCTTTTTTTACGCAAACGCTGGAGATCCCAATCTCGGCAAAGAGTTGGGTCGCAATGCGCCGCAAATCCGGAACGGGTAGGGCTTAATTGGGGCTACCGGCGTGCCGCAATTGCGGCACGCCGGTGGCCAAGGTGTTCGCTGGCTCGCTAGGCGCGGTTTATCGCTTGGACGCGGTCCAGTGGCCTTTGCAGCCATCGGATCGCACGAACGAGCCGGAACCGCTGCGGCCCGAGAAACGGCCCGAACTCGTCCAGCTCAAACCCCCAGCGGATCCGCTGCCGGTCGTGGATCCGTTGGGGCTGACATGTCCGGAGCTAAGCTCTCCTGAAATCGCGCCGCCTGATATCACCAGTCTTTCGGTGCTGGAGCCGCAAGGCGAACCCTGGGCGACAACCACCCATGAACCATCGAAATTGCTGCCACCGCCCTCGCTGCTGGTTTTCCGCGTGGCGCGGCGCGGCGCCTCCGAACTCTTGCTTTGCGCCGGCTTTGACGGCGCGACGGTGCGCGGCGCTGTGCGGGTCCCGGACAGCGACTTCTCGTCATTGCCGATACTGCCACCGCTGCTGCCGGACTGCGCCAGCGCGGCCGTGGACCCGAGCGCGGAAATGAGCAGCGCGGAAAGCAGCATGGGTCGAGGCAGCAAGTAAAACACGTTCTTCATTGCAACTGTGTCCAATGTGATCGTCATTAAATTCAATGTCCGGTGCCGTCGGCGCAGACGGCATCGATAATGCGACAGGATTTCCCGGCCTTGCCGCATTCGTCAAGCGCGGCAGTCTTGGCGCGATCAAGCGCGTCGCGCTGGATCAACGACCAGGACTTGGCTGATATCGCGAACGCGCCGCAGCGCGAGCCGTAAAAGGAAAGCTCGACGGTGCACTTGGCGCCGCCGCATTTGGCGCGCGCGTCCTCAACCGCGGCGCGGCGTGACGCATGCTTCCAGGAGATGCCCCATTTGTCGATGTCGGGGCCATAGACGATCGATCCCCAGGGCTGCAGGTCCTCCATCTTGCGCAGCCGTGTCAGCACGCCCTCGGTCGCTTCGCCGGTCGGCGTCATGGCGACCTTCTCCTGGAATTTGCTGATCGCCGCGCGCATTCCGTTCTTGCTGTCGAGCGGCTCGGGATCGAAATTGTGCTCATAGAGACGATCGCTCAATTCACGCAGCAGTGCCGGGTCCTTGATCGGAATACGATCGGGATCGGGCCGCAACGTGCTCGGCGACTGCGGCTCGGGCTGCGGCGCGACCGCGACCTTCTGCTCGGCCGGAGCCGCTGGCGGGACGAAATAGAAGGTGCCGTCGATCGGCGACGAGGACACCCAGGGCTGTTGCGAACCGCCGGTCTCGCGTTTCACGGCAAGCCCGACCTGATTGAAGGTCTGGAAGATGTCGAGACCGGCGAGCTTAATCGTGGCCGCCAGCGCCTTGGTATAGGGGCTGTGGCCGCCGGTGCCGTCCTGCGCGACGTTGCCGGGCTGCGTGGCATAGGAGATCAGCGTGCCCTCGGGGGCGCGCATCTGTGCCAAGCCGCCGTCGGCCGCGCGCAGCCCGCGTCCGCCGAACGGGTTGTTGCGGCAGGCATCGAGGATCACCATGTTGAGCCGCGTGCCGGAGCCTTGCATCTGCCTCAGCACCAGGTTGAGGTCGAGCATCTGGAAGTCGACGTCGGCCTCGCGGGTGGCGTTGGCGCTGACCGGCACAAGATAGTTCGCGCCGGACACCTGGACGCCATGGCCCGCATAATAGAACAGCGCGACGTCGGCGCCCTGCACCTGCCGGCCGAAGCTCTGGACGGCGATGTCCATGGCCGGCTTGTCGAGATCGAGTTGGGCGCGTCCGCCGATCAGGGTGAAGCCGAGGCCCGCCAGCGTCTCGGCCATCAGGGCAGCATCGTTGCGGGGATTGTCCAGTCGCGTCACGTTCTGGTAGGCGGAATTGCCGATCACCAGCGCAACGCGCTTTTCGGCTGCGGCCTGTGCCAAGCCAACGAGTGCCTGCCACAGCAGTATCAGCACCGCCGCAGCCGCCTGCCTTGCACAGCCCCGTGCATCCCGCGATCCTCTCAGCCTCGCTGGCAGATTACCAGCGCGCGCGGGAGGAAAAAAGCGGCAGTCAAGGCCGCAAGGCGCGGCCAATTGAGCTCGGAGACGTCACACAGGGAGTAATCCCGCCGGTGGTGGGCGGCCGGCGGGATTGCTTTGGTTAGTTCTTCAGGACGATGCGTCCCACGACCTTGCCGGCGCGCAGCTCGTCGATCCATTTCTGGACGTCGGCCATCGGCTCTTCCTTCATCGGCGTCGGCTTGATCTTGCCGGCGCGGGCGAGCGCCATCAATTCCTGACCTTCGGCCAGCGTGCCCACCATGAAGCCTTCGATGGTCATGCGCTTGTACACCCACTGCACCATCGGCAGCGTGAACTGGCCGCCCATCAGGCCGGACACCACGATCTTGCCGCCGCGCGCGACCGTCGACACCGCAAACGCCATCGACTTCTCGTTGCCGGCAAAGTCGACGACGCCGTCGAAGCCGCCGTCGCTCTCCTTCAGCATGCGCTTGACGACATCGGGCTCTGCCGGGTCATAGGCCGCCGCCGCGCCGTTCTTCAGCGCGGTCTCGCGCGCCGCGGGGCTGAGATCGGCAACCGTGATCGGCTGCTTGAACATCGCCTGCGCGAATGACAGGCCCATCATGCCGACGCCGCCAAGGCCGATCAGCAGCAAATTGCGCTGGCGCGGACGATCGACCAGGCGCTTCAGCGCGCCGTAGGCGGTGACGCCGGAGCACATCAGGGTGGCGGCCTGGTTGACCGGCAGCGGATCGTAATCGAGCAGGTATTTTGCGTCGGGCACCAGCACGTGGGTGGCGAAGCCGCCGTCGATCGAGACGCCGAGGAAGCGCTGCTTGACGCAGAGATTCTCGTCGCCGGCGAGGCAGTCACGGCACTGGCCGCAGCCGATCCACGGGAAGACGGCCTTCTTCGTCCCGATCAGATCCTTCGGCGCATCGGGGCCGACCTCGTCGACCACACCCGCGATCTCATGGCCGAGCGTGAAGGGCAGGGTCATGCCGCGGGTGGTATCGAGCTTCTTGCCGCCGCCGAGATCGGCGTAGCCGTCCTGGATGTGGAGATCGGAATGGCACAGGCCGCAGCGCTCGATGCGCACCAGCACTTCGCGTCCCTGGGGCCTCGGCGTGTCGACGATGGTTTCGCACAGCGGTGCATCGAATTTGACGAGGGATTGGCGAACCATACGCGCCATTACGTTTTCTCCTGTTGTTCTATTTTGTGGCCCGTATATCGGCCAATTCCCGGGCCATGGCAACAAAGCCCGCGACCGGAATGGTTTCGGCGCGCCGTGTCGCGTCGATACCGGCTGCGGCAGCAAGCCGCGCCGGATCGACCGACAGCGATTTCAGGCTCTGGCGCAACATCTTGCGGCGCTGGCCGAAGGCGGCGGCCGCGACCTGCTCGAGCATGCGGCGGTCGCACGGCTCGGGCGCGGCGCGCGGTATCAATCGTACCACCGAGGACGTGACCTTCGGTTGCGGCACGAAGGCCGCGGGCGAGATGTCGAACAGGATCTTGGTCTCGGCGCGCCAGTTGGCGAGCACCGCGAGCCGGCCATACGCCTCCTCGTCCTCATGGGCGACGATGCGCTCGGCGACCTCGCGCTGGAACATCAGGACCATCATGTCGTACCAGGGCGGCCACGGCTCGATCGACAGCCAGTCGACCAAGAGCTGGGTTGCGATGTTGTAGGGCAGGTTGGCGATGATCTTGGCCTTGGCGCCATCGAGCAAGGGACGCGGGTCAAAGTGCTGCGCGTCGCCATGCACGATCTCGATGCGGCCGGGATAGCGCTTGGCGATGTAGTCGAGCGCGGCCAGCGCCCGCTCGTCGCGCTCGATGGCGATCACGCGCTTGGCGCCCAGCGCAAGCAGCGCGCGCGTCAAGCCACCGGGACCGGGGCCGACCTCGATCACGGTGGAGTCTTCCAGCGGTCCCGCGGCGCGGGCAATGCGCGCGGTGAGGTTGAGATCGAGTAGAAAATTCTGGCCCAGTGATTTGCGCGCCGACAGCGAATGCTCGCGAATGATGTCGCGCAGCGGCGGCAGATCGTCGATCGTGCTCACTTAGCTTGATGCCGCGGCCATGCGCGCGGCGAGCCGGAGGGCGGCAATTAGGCTCGACGGATTGGCCTTGCCGGTGCCGGCGATATCGAACGCGGTGCCGTGATCGGGCGACGTCCGGATGAAGGGCAGTCCCAGGGTGACGTTGACGGCGTCCTCGAACGCGACGGTCTTGATCGGGATCAGCGCCTGGTCGTGATACATGCAGATCGCGCAGTCATAGGTCTTGCGCGCGGCTGCGTGGAACATGGTGTCGGCCGGCAGCGGGCCCCGGACGGCAATGCCATCGCGGCGCAGGATCTCGACCGCGGGCGCGACGATCTCGACGTCTTCCATGCCGAGCGTGCCGTCTTCGCCGGCATGCGGATTGAGGCCGGCAATGGCGAGCCGCGGCGCCGCGAGGCCGAACCGCGCCTTCATGTCCGCGACCACGATCCGAGCGGTCGACACGATCAAGTCGGTCGTCAATTGCGCCAGCGCTTCGCGGACCGACACATGGATCGTCACCGGGACGACGGCGAGGGCCGGCGACCACAGCATCATCACCGGCTGCGGCGCGCGCCCGCCGCTTGCGGCAAGCTCGGCCAAGAACTCTGTATGGCCGGGATGCCGGAAGCCGGCGCGATACAGCACGTTCTTGGCGATCGGATTGGTGACAACGGCGCTGGCCTTGCCAGCGGCGACATCGGCGACGGCCTGCCGGATCGACGCCAGCGCCGCATCCGCACTCGTGCCGTCGGGCTGGCCCGGTCGCGCCGTCGCCGTCTTGCCGGTCGCAACCACGGGGAGGGCGCGTGCGAACGCCGCGGATGCCTCCTCGGCGCTGACCTCGGCCAACTCGACGGCAAGCCCGAGCGCCTTGGCGCGTTCGGCAAGCGCGGCGCGGTCGCCGAGCAGATAGAACGGGGGGAGATCGAGTTCGCGGCGTCGCAGCCACGCGGCGAGCGTGATGTCGGGGCCGATGCCTGCGGGCTCGCCGGATGTCAGTGCGAGAGGTTGAGCCATGCGTCAACGATAGTCGATCATCGCCCGCCTGGATATTCGATCATCGCGGCTTTTCGGACTTCCTGCAGGTAGGCCTTCGACTTCGCCTCGTACTTCTGCACGTACATCTTGTCGCGCATCTCACGCTTCTTCGGCGTGTCGACGGTGGTTGCCTTCCGGCCGCAGAGGGCGACCATTTCGATGCCCTGCTTGGTGACCTCGGGAGGGGTGAGGTGGCCGACCGGGGTCTTGTCCAGGATGTCGCGCAGCGACTGCGGCAGGTCGGCCGAGGTCTTCACGACGATCTCGCGGATCGCGGCGTTGCGCATCGACTTGAAGGAGGTGTTGGCTTCCTCGCAGCTGGTGACGCGCTCGCGCAGGCTGTCCGCTTCCTTGCGGCGTCCCTCGAACTCCGACTGCGGCGCGCCGCGGGGCACGATCAGAACGACCGGCTGCATCCTGTATTCGAATGCCTCGGCCTCAACCGCCCCTCCGGTCTCCTTGACCGCGTTGGCCACGTCCTTTTCGCCAACCTGCAGGCTTTCCTTGAAGCGGCCGCGGACCAGGCTGGTCCAGACCATGTCGGCCCTGATGCGCTGCTTCAGCGTGTCCGGGCGGATGCCCTTGCCCTCGAGCACCTTGGTGAGCTGGTCGCCGGAAAGCCGCATCCGCTGCGCCATGCCGCCGAAGGACTGGTCGATATCGCCGGCTGAGGGATCGACGCCGAATTTCTTGGCTTCCTTGATCTTCAGCTTCTCGTCGATCAGTTCGTCGAGGACGGTCTTCCGATCGGGCGTCTTGCCGCCGGTCAGCGCGTTCAGCTTGGCGCGCTGCTCGATGTCGTAATTGGTGATGGGCTCGCCATTGACCATCACGGCGATGGTCTGGGCATGCAGTCGCGCACCGCCTCCGAGCAGGAGGAAAAGAGCCAGCAGGAAACTCAACACTAGCTGATAGCGGCGCGTTGGCAGGCTAGCGGTCGTCATTATCGTCATGTCAGCCGTTTAAACCAATTCAAGCCGGAGCCACAGGCCCGCAGGCAATCCAAGCCCCCCGCCAGACCGCTCGCTCACTACTGCATGCCAGCCGAACTGCTGGTCGTGGAGGTTTGGGCGATCGTCCGCAGCCCGATCTGGAACATGAACGCGTGGCTGAGGACGGGCGGCGTCGAGCCGGCCTGATAGGTATAGGACGTGACATAGTTGGCGGCCAGCACGAAGCAGTCGTCCACATAGCCCGCGCCGAACGCGTACTGGTTGATTTTGTTCGCTTCAAGGTCCCAGCGCGCTGCGCCCTGAACCACCCAGTTCGCCGCCACCTTGATCGATCCGCTGGCGAGGATGCCCTCGCGGCGCGTCAAATAGCCAAGTTCCGGCTGCGCGGCATAGTCGCCGTACATCAGGCTGACCGACCAGCGGTCGAAGTTCGCGCTGGCCTGGGCCTCGAACCGGTTGATATTCCAGGTCGCCTCGTCCATCCGCGAGCGGACGCTGAACGTGTAGGTGCGGTTGGGCGAGTAGGCGAGGCTCGCGACATAGTCCGAGCGCGGATTCTGCAGGCCGGAGTCGACGCCGGTGTTGGTGACGTCCGCGACTGCAAACGAGTTCAACCCGAACATCTGGTAGGACTGTCCGAACATCGCCTTGACGCTGCCGCCGCGATCGAACTGCGTGGTGGCCTGCACGCCGACATTGGCGCGACTGCCGCCCTCGACGCGGTCGTATCCGGAGAACTTGTCGACCGCGAACAGGTTCGAGGTATCGAACACCAGGCTCTGCGCGTCCTCGTTCGGAAGCCTGCCGGCGTCGGGCTCGTTTGGCCGGATGATGACCTGCGCGATCGGCTCGACGGTCGTCGTGCCCCACGGCTGCACGTTGATGAAGGGGTAGCGGTATTCGAAGCCGACGGTCGGCATCAGGCGGACCGTCTGGGTGTCACCGACCGGCAGGAAGTTGGAAACGCCCGGCTGGTTCGAGATGTCGGCGTTGATGGCATCGGCGCGGACGCCGACGAACGGCGTCCAGATCTGGCCGAGCGGGTCGGTATAGGATTTACGCCACTGCGCCTCGGCGGTCAGCCTTGTGTAGGTGCCCGGCATGCCGCGCAGCAGGCACTGCGACGGCGTGCGCGCCATCGGATCAGCGGACGTTGTCGTGCACAACGGGTTAAGAGGGTTGGCGGCCTGTGCCGTGATCGGGTCGAACACCGCGGTTTCGCGGGTCAGGTTGGTGAAGTTCACCTTGTAGCTGAACTCGCCACCGAAGATCGGGCTGTTGATCACGTTGTTGTAGTCGATGACAGGCGCGACCACCGGAACCTGGTTCTGGTTACCGGAGTAGCTGAGATAATAGATCGCGCGCGCGTCGAAGAAGCTGCGGTTGCCGACGCCGGTCAGATAGAGCTGCGAGATCGCCTCGGTCGGCAGCGACAGGAACGATCCGAACGGGTCCTTGTACTGGGCGAGCCGGTAATCGGACATGAAGTAGTAGTCGGACAGCAGCACGCCGTCCCAGCCCCAGGTCCACTTGTCGTTCAGCGCGAACTGACCCTTGGTCTCGACACCGCCGCGGAACTGGCGGTCGCCGGGCTGGCCGGCGAAGGCGCCTTGATCGAGCTGGTCGATGCCGTAGAGCCGGATCTGATAGGCGCCGTTCGACAGACGCTGACGGAATTCGCCCTGGAACAGCACGCCCTGCTTCGACGTGATGCGCGGATTGAAGGTCGCGTCGAAGTCCGGCGCGAGCGCGAAGTAATAGGGGATTTCGACGCCGACGCCGAACGCCGAATACGTGGTGAAGCCCGGCATCAGGAAGCCGCTCTTGCGCTTCACGGTCGGATCGGGCGTCGAGAAGTAGGGCAGATACGCCATCGGAACGCCGAAGAATTCGAGCTGGGCGTTCTCGAAATAGAGCATCTTCTCGGTCTGGTTATGGATGATGCGCGCGCCCTTGACCTGCCAGAGCGGCGGCTTCTTCGGATCATCCTTACAGGGCGCGCAGGCGGTATAAACGCCGTTGTCGAACACCGTGTAATTGCCGCTGGACCGATCGGCGCGGGTCGCCGCCATGCGGGTCTGGTCTTCAGTGTCGACGCGCAGCGAATCGACGAAACCGTCGCGGTAGTCGTCGCTGAGATCCAAGATGTTGGCGTAGGTGATCTTGCCTTCCGCATCGGTCATGCGGATGTTGCCTTCGGCATGAAGACGCTTGGTCTTCTGGTCGTAGATGACCTTGTCGGCCTCGACGCTGGTGCCGTTGTAGAACATCTGGACGTTGCCGACGGCCGAGATGCGCTGGTTGTTGTAGTCGTAATCGACCTCGGTCGCCTGAACCAGCATCTGCCCGTCATTCTTGGCCGGCGGGCGGGGCGGCTTCGGCGGACGCGGATTGTAGGTGAAGGCCTGCGCGGCAGCCGGCGTCGACGCGACCACATCGAGCGCGCTGACCACGACAAACGCGGCGAGGAGAGCTGAGATCGAAACGCCAAACGCGGCCATGCGGCTCCGTTGACGGCGCAGGGCACTGCGCCGCCCGAGAGCAGGCGACCTCAACTGGCGGGCGGCGACGATAGCCACTACCCGTCCTCCTGGTACAGCAAGGCTAAGAAACCGGTGAGGCTGCCCACAACGACGGGCAACCACGCCGCAGCGATGGGATGCATCAACTCAGCCTTGCTCAAATCTTCAGTTACTTTCGACAGCACGTAGAGCAGAAAGCCTGCGCCCACGCCACTCAAAACCATCTTCTGCACGCCGCCCATCCGAAAGAAGCGGAGGCTCACAGAAGCCGCCAACATCACCATCGCAGCCAGCAAAAACGGCTGTGCGATGAGCTTGTGATACTGCAAGCGATAGCCAGCCGTCGCGAACCCTGAGCTCTCCGACGAACGGATGTAGTTCGGCAGTTGCCAAAAGGACACAGTTTCCGGGGTGGAGAAACTGTTGCGCACCTGTGCCGGGGTAAGGGTGGTGGTCAGGTAGAAGGTGTCCTGGTCCACCGGAGGCTTATCGAGGGTGAATCGGCGTACTCCCTTGAACACCCAACGGCCGTCTTCGAGCGCTGCTTCGCGCGCTTCGATTCGCTCCTTGAACTGGAGCGCCGTATCGAATCGGAACACGGTGAGTCCGGTCAGCCGGACGCCCTGCTGCTCGCTGCGGGCCGCGTTGATGATCGCCTGACCCTCGTCGTTGATCTGGTTCAGCCAGAAGCCGGACGCGTCCTGAATGCCGCCGCCGGGCGCCGAGCCGAACAGTTCGGCCTCCATCCGTTTGGAGAGCTCGCGCAGATTAGCCGATACCGGATTGTAGGCGGTGGTCGCGAAGATGCCGAGCATGATCGCGCTGGCCAGCGCCGGTGAGATGAATTGCCAGGCCGAGACGCCGGCGGCGCGTGCCACGACGAGCTCCAGCCGCCGCGACAAGGCGAGGTAGCAGGTCATCGCGCCGATCAGCACGCAGAACGGCATCAGCTTCTCGAGCAGCTGCGGTACCCGGAATAGCGAAGTCTCCGCGACCGTGATCGCGGAGGCCGAGACGAGGCCCGACGTCTTGCGCACCATCTCGATGTAGTCGACCAGCACGAGCAGCACGAAGATGCCCGCGAACACGCCCACCGCCGCGACCACGAAGCGGCCGGCGAAATAACGCCCGAGCGTGTTTGTGACCATGCTCATGCGGTTGCCGGCCTCCGGAAGAGGCGCGCAATGCGCTCGTTGTTCCTGTTGATCGCCTCCATCAGCCGCGGCGGCGGTTCGACGACCACGCCGCCGACGATCATCCAGATGCCGATGCCGATGCCGCCGAACAGCATCAGATACTGCACCAGCGCTGCGAGCGGCGTCTTCACCGCCATGACGGAGCAGGCGAACCCGACCATGCGCAGGCCGAACACCGCGAATACCGAGCCGCCGATCGAGAAATTGCGGCTTTGGCGCGTGGTGCGCGGCGCGCCGAGGAAGGCAAAGGTGAGGGCAGCGAACGCAAACGGATAGATCGGCGCCATGAAGCGATCATGCAGCTCGGCGAAGAACTGGCCGGACAGCTGCTGATAGGTCTTGTCTTCCTCGTCCGGCCACATCAGCTCCCAGAGATAGCGCTCGCGAATCCCGAGCGTGACGTCGCGGCCCTGCGAGAATTTCGACATGTCGAAGGCGTAGCGGGCGAATGCGACCAGCGCCGGATCGCGCTTGCCAACCTCGAACCGTTGCAGATTGCCGTCATAGAGCACGAGGTACGAACCTCGATCGGTCTTCTGCACGGTACCGTGGTCGGCGATGATGGTGACGCGCTCCTGCGGATCGCGGCGATCGTCGACGAAGACGCCGCCGAGCACGCCGCCGGGCAGGCGCTCGCGGATGCGAATCGTCAGGTTCTGGTCGAGCTGGGCGAAGCGGCCGGGCTGCAGGATGTTGGTCAGCACGTCGGCGGTGATCTCGGCGTCCCACTGCTTGATTCGGCGCATGCCGTCGGGGGCGAGATAGGCGCCGATAAAGGCGACCAGGGCGGCCACCACGCAGGTGGCGAGGAAGAACGGCCGGAACAGCCGGATCGGCGAGAAGCCCGCCGCGTTCATGACGATGATTTCGGAATCGGTCGCGAGCTTGTTCAGCGTATGGGAGATCGCGATCATCAGCGCGATCGGGGCGATGATCAGCACCAGGGCGGGAATCACGAGACCGGTGATGCCAAGGAAGGTGAGGATGGTCTGACCCTGGCTGGTCATCAGGTCGATGCCGCGCAGCGCCTGCGTAATCCAGATCACGCCGGTGAGGCTGACCAGGACAAGCGCAAACGACGCCAGCGTCGTTTTGAAGATGTACTTGTCGATCGACCCCATCGCTACCGCACGACCCCCAAAGGCCCCCTGCACGCAACCAAACGCACGGCTTTCGACCATCCCCGTCAACCCGGGTTCCCCTATGGTCGAGCCGCGGACCCGTCCGGCTCACTCTCTAGTCACTCTCTCACTACCATCCCTTTGATCCGTCAACAAAATGGCCGGGCCAAGGCACGCTTAATTTATGGTTAATTAATCGCTTTTGTGGCCTTCCGGCCACTCCGGCGCTTGGCAGCGACGCAGCCGACAGGTCATAGTGCACGACAAGCCCGGTCCGGGCTGGTTCCGGACTGCCATCGCAATGCTCACCCCGCGTGCCGGAAGGACCGCCTCAGGTCCGAGCAACACCCTGAGTTCTGGAGGATTTTCCTATGTCCGACGCCGTCAAGGTCGGCTTTGTCCCATTCTCCGCGTCCGCTCGCGGCATTCTGGTCGCCTTTTGCGACGAGCAATTGAAGCTGGGAGCCGCCACCCGGAAGGCGCTGGGAGCCGCCGCCGAGACGGTCAAGCGGGCTGCGGCCGCCAACCAGTTCAAGGGCAAGAGCGGGGCAATCCTCGACATCCTGGCGCCGGAAGGAATCAAGGTCGAGCGGCTGATCGTGATCGGCACCGGCAAGGCGGCCGACCTCAAGGAGAAGGATTTTCTCAAGTTTGGCGGCGCGGTGGCCGGCAAGCTCAATGCCGGCAGCGGTTCGATGACCGTGGTCGCAGAACTGCCCGATGCCGCGATGGCCGCCGGCGAGGCCGCCGCGATCGCCACCGGCATCCGTCTGCGCGCCTACAAGTTCGACCGCTACAAGACCAAGAAGAAGGACGGCGAGGACGGCGCCGCCCTGCGGGCCGACGTCTCGATCGCCGTCGACGATGTTGCCGCCGCCAGGAAGGCCTATGCGCCCGAAGCGTCCGTCGTCGACGGTGTGAATTTGGCGCGTGAGCTCGTCAACGAGCCGCCGAACGTGCTGTATCCCGAGGAATTCGCGCGCCGCGCCAGCCAGCTTCGCAAGCTCGGCGTCAGCGTCGAGGTGCTCGACGTCAAGGCGATGACCAAGCTCGGCATGGGCGCGCTGCTCGGCGTCGCGCAGGGATCGGCGCGGCCCGGCCGCACCGTGATCATGCGCTGGAACGGCGGCAAGAAGAGCGAGGCGCCGGTCGCGTTCGTCGGCAAGGGCGTCTGCTTCGACACCGGCGGCATCTCCATCAAGTCGGCAGGCGGCATGGAGGATATGAAGGGTGACATGGGCGGTGCGGCCTGCGTGGTCGGGCTGATGCACGCGCTCGCGGCGCGCAAGGCCCGCGTCAATGTGGTCGGCGCCATCGGCCTTGTCGAGAACATGCCCGACGGCAATGCGCAGCGTCCGGGCGACATCGTCACCTCGATGTCCGGCCAGACCATCGAAATCATCAACACCGACGCCGAGGGACGCCTCGTGCTCGCCGACGTGCTCTGGTACGTCGCCAAGAAGTTCAAGCCGAAATTCATGGTCGATCTGGCCACGCTGACCGGCGCGATCATGGTCGCGCTCGGCACCGATCACGCCGGCATGTTCTCCAACAACGACGAACTCGCCGAGCGCCTGGCCAAGGTCGGCCTCGAGACCGGTGAGAAGGTGTGGCGCATGCCGCTCGGTCCCGAATACGACAAGCAGATCGATTCGCAATTCGCCGACATGAAGAACACCGGCGGGCGCAACGGAGGCTCGATCACGGCAGCGCAATTCCTGCAGCGTTTCGTCGACGGCACGCCGTGGGCGCATCTCGACATCGCCGGCACCGCGATGGGCGCGCCGAAGACCGAGATCAATCAGAGCTGGGGTTCGGGTTATGGCGTCCGGCTGCTCGAGCGGCTGGTCTCCGACTATTATGAAGCCGGGAAATAGAGTGTCGGCCGGCGCATGACCGAGGTTCTGTTCTACCACCTGCAGAACATGACGCTGGAGAGCGTGCTGCCGCCGCTGCTCGAGAAGTCGCTCGAGCGCGGCTGGCGCGTGGTCGTGCAATCGACGTCGCAGGAGCGCGCCGAGACGCTCGACGCGCATCTGTGGACCTACAGCGACGATTCATTCCTGCCGCACGCGACCTCGCGCGTTGCCGACGTGCAGGACCAGCCGATCATCCTGTCGATCGAGGAGGGCAACCCGAATCGGGCCAATGTCCGCTTCCTGGTCGACAATGCGGCGCTGCCGGCCGACTGCGACAGCTACGAGCGGGTGGTCCTCGTGTTCAATGGCGACGACCCTGACGCGGTGGCCTCGGCCAGGGAAAGCTGGACTGCTTGCAAGGCGCGCGGCTTCGAGGTCACCTATTGGCAGACCGACGAGCGGGGACGCTGGCAGCGGCGCCAATAGCGATAGCTACTAATTAATGATAATTCGACGTTTCTTGGGGCGGGCCACGGTCATGCCGCAAAGTGATGTTCGGACAAGCCCTTAGGTGAAGGGGTAGGAGCTTTGTCGATCGTGCAGGACGGAACATTCAGTCGGAAGTCGCTGCTGGCCTTGCTGGTGCTTGCACCGGGACTTGCCGGCTGTTCGGGCGCCGGATCCGACTTGTTTTCGCGCGATGCGGAATGGTTCTCGCGTCCCGGGCGGGTGTTCATCCGCAACATCTCGATCGAATCGCCGCCGCTGACGCCAGACAAGCCGGTGACGAACGACGATCTCGTCAGTGCCGACGGCAGCTGTCCAGGCATGGCACCGCCGCCGGGGGCCGCCGATGCCAACGCACAGGCCGGCGGTGCACCGCCGCCGCAGCCAACCGGCGGCAGCGTTGCACTCGGCCACACTGAATGCGACGTCGTGCGCGGCATCGGTGCTCCCGACAGTGTGAACCTGTCCAATGGGCCGGGCGGCGAGCGTGTTGCGGTCGTGACCTGGTCGCGTGGCGCGCGCGCCGGCATCTACACGTTCTCCTCAGGGCGCCTGTCGTCCGTCGAGCGCGGTGCGGACCCTGTGCCGGAGCCGAAGCAGGCGAAGCCGAAGAAGAAAAAGACCTCGCACGGCTAGAGCATTTTCGCCGGCGGCACGTCGACGCCCGCATGCGCGGGCATGATACCGGAAGAAATGAGAGCCCTGGCTCCCTCCACACGTCCGTCCCTGCCTAGTACGCAATTGCGCACGGGAGCACGGACCCATACTCCGCGGCGGATGTGGTTAAAGGGACTCGTCGTTCGACGATCGGGCAACAATGACCATCTGTGGTTGTGGGTCCCTGCTTTCGCAGGGACGACACCGAATATGTGGCTCGGTGAGTCAAATCTAATTCGCCGCTTCGTCGAGTTCGCCGCTGGCTTCCAGCCAGTCTTCCTCGGCGCGCTGTAGCGCGCTCTCGGCGCCGGCGCGCGCCTTGGTCAGTTGCGCGGCCTGCTTGGGGTCGCGCGTAAAAATATCGGGCAATGCGAGCGCGGTTTCGATCTTGGCGATGATGCCGTTGATGCGCTCGATCTCGGCCTCGGCTTGCTGGACCCGCTGCCTGGGTGAAGCGCGCTTCTCGTTGCGGGCGCGCTCCAGCTTGGCGGGCTCCTTGACGCGCTCGCGCGAGGCCGGCCGGCCGTCATTGGCCGACAGGATCATGCGTCGATACTCGTCGAGATCGCCGTCATAGGCCGTCACGGTCTGGTTCGCCACGACCCACAGGCGGTCGGCGCAGGCCTCGATCAGATAACGATCGTGCGAGACCATCATGACCGCGCCGGGGAATTCGTTGATCGCCTCCGCCAGCGCCGCACGGCTGTCGATATCGAGATGGTTGGTCGGCTCGTCCAGGATGATCATGTTCGGGCCGTAGAACGTGGCAAGCCCCAGCAGCAGGCGTGCCTTCTCGCCGCCCGACAGGCTCCTCACCAGCGTGTCGCCGGCCTTGCCGGAGAAACCGATCGCGCCGACGCGGCCGCGCACCTTGCTCTCCGGCGCCTCCGGCATCAGCTTGCGGATGTGATCATAGGGCGAGCCGTCGAGATTGAGCTCGTCGACCTGGTGCTGGGCGAAATAGCCGACCGACAGCTTGTCGGCCCTCGTGATCCTGCCGGCAAACGGCGCGAGCTTGCCCGCCAGCAGCTTGACCAGCGTCGACTTGCCGTTGCCGTTTGCCCCGAGCAGCGCGATGCGGTCGTCGGTATCGACGCGCAGCGTCACGCGATTGAGAACGGGCTTGCCGGGTTCGTAGCCGACCGAGACGTCGTCGACCGCGATGATCGGCGGCGACAGCAGCTTCTCCGGTGCCGGGAACGAGATCTCATGAACATCCTGGGTCACCAGCGCGGTGATCGGCTTCATCCGCTCCAGCATCTTCACGCGCGACTGCGCCTGCCGTGCCTTCGAGGCCTTGGCCTTGAAGCGGTCGACGAAATCCTGCAGGCGCTTGCGCTCATCGGCCTGCCGCTTGGCGTGCTTGGCGTCGAGCAGTTCGCGCGCGGCGCGCTGCTCCTCGAACGAGGAATAGGTGCCTTTGTAGAGCGTCAGCTTGCCGCGATCGAGGTGCAGGATCTGATCGACCGAGGTGTCCAGGAGATCGCGGTCGTGGCTGATCACGATCACCGTGCGCGGATAGTTGGCGAGGTGGTTCTCGAGCCACAACGTGCCTTCGAGATCGAGATAGTTGGTCGGCTCGTCCAGCAGCAGAAGGTCGGGCGCCGAGAACAGCGTCGCCGCCAGCGCGACGCGCATGCGCCAGCCGCCGGAAAATTCCGCGCACGGCCGCGCCTGGTCTGATGTCGAGAAGCCGAGGCCGGAGAGGATCGCCGCGGCGCGGGCGGGCGCGGAATGGGCGTCGATGTCGACCAGCCGGGTCTGGATTTCGGCAATCCGGTGCGGATCATGCGCCGTCTCGGCCTCGCGCAGCAGCGCGTCGCGCTCGAGATCGGCCTTCAGCACGACGTTGATCAGGCTTTCGGGCCCGTCGGGCGCTTCCTGCGCGAGGCTGCCGATACGCCAGCGCGGCGGGAGCGCGATGCTGCCGCTCTCGGTCGGGATGTCGCCCCGGATGGCGTGAAACAGCGTCGATTTGCCGACGCCGTTGCGGCCGACAAATCCGACGCGGGCTCCGGGCACAATTTGTACCGAACTGTGATCGATCAACAGCCGTCCGGCGATCCGGACCGAGATGTCAGTGATGGAGAGCATGCAGCGTTGTCACCGGACCCGCCGCCAAACGCAACCCGTCTGTTTGTAAAATCTCTCCCGGACGCTGTTGCAAAAACGCAATTGGGCTGCTGGTCAGCCCTCAACATCTAATGGTGATCGCGTTCCCGTCGTTGCATCTCGTCGAGGAGCTGCTGCAGGCGGGACGAAAGCGCGGGCTCTGGCCGCATGCTTTGCTGAAGCCGTTCACCCACCGCATCGCAGATGTAACGGCAGGTCTTGTGATCAATCTGATCGGCGTCCTTGTCGATCTTGCTCATTGTCATCGTCATGGCACATCTCTTGGCGAGTTCCACCTCGCGTGTTCGAGTAGCTCCTCGCCATGACAAGTCGCGACCCCGAATTTGGTTTCCGCGCCTTACTCTCGCCTTGAGGTAGTGGGCCCCATCATATGCCTGGGTTCCCCGGCGGACCTGAAAAAAAGCCCCGGCGCGAGGGCCGGGGCGAGAAGCAAGTCAGGGGAGCAGTCGACAGATTCGATGGATCAGTAGCAGCGGTTGACCAGGCGCCAGCGGGGGCCCCACGGGGTCGGCACGACGCGGCGCACGTAGCAGCCGCCGCCATAGCCATAACCGCCGTAATATGCCGGGCCGCCGACGATGACGCGTGGGCCGCCCCACCAGCCGTGGTGCCATCCACCGTGCCAGCCGCCATGCCAACCACCCCACGCAGAGGCGGAGGTCGGGGCGAGCGCGGCGGCACCGAGCGAAACCGCGGCGACGGCGGCAAGCGAGAGTTTGCGTAACATGATCGTCTCCTCGAGGTATGGGCGCGCGCGACGCGCCCGCGGTGACATTTCCCGAGACGTCCTGTGAGGCTTGCGGATGGGGGGCCAGCAAGGCGTCCGATCACTGCAGAGCCTATCTGGCTGGAGCTGAACGCCAGCGGCACGGCGCTGACAGAATGGGTTCACCTAGGTGAAATCGCGGTAAGTTGGCCGAGCCGGCCGCTGGTCCGGAGGGCACCCAAACGACGGTTTTCGTCGTGAAAATCCGTCAAAACTAAAGGCTAACGCGTCACAGGGTCGCTTGCCGTTACCCCATCGCGCCGATATAAGCCCCGGCAACTCCCAGCCACGTTTACAAGGACGAAATCATGGCGATTGAACGCACCTTTTCGATCATCAAGCCCGACGCCACCGAGCGCAACCTGACCGGCGCGGTCAATGCGGTGATCGAGAAGGCGGGCCTGCGGGTCGTGGCGCAGAAGCGCATCCGCATGACCCGCGGCCAGGCCGAGACCTTCTACGCCGTTCACAAGGCGCGTCCGTTCTTCGGCGAGCTGGTCGACTTCATGACCTCGGGCCCGGTCGTGGTCCAGGTGCTGGAAGGCGAGGGCGCCATCCTGAAATATCGCGACGTGATGGGCGCGACCGACCCGTCGAAGGCCGCCGAAGGCACCATCCGCAAGCTCTATGCGAAGTCGATCGGCGAGAATTCGGTGCACGGTTCGGATGCGCCGGAGACCGCCGTGATCGAGATCGCGCAGTTCTTCGCAGGCAACGAGATCGTCGGCTAACGCCGTATTGGTGAAGTGGCGCGGTCTCCCGAGGGGACCGCGTCGAAACAAACCGGGGAGCGGCGGACGATCGCCGTCAGGGGCGGCCGCAAGGCCGAATAGGACTCGCTGTGGACTGGCTGTGGCAGATCTTTGATCCGGCGTACATCGGCGCGTTCTTCACCGAATTCAAGAACGAGATGGCGACGCCGACCTTCTGGGTCGCCGTCGGCAAGATCATCTGGATCAACGTCCTGTTGTCGGGCGACAACGCGCTCGTGATCGCGCTCGCCTGCCGCGGGCTCGCGCCGCGCCAGCGCCTGTGGGGCATGATTCTCGGCGCCGCCGCGGCCGTGCTGCTGCGCGTCATCTTCACCGGCATCGTCGCCAGCCTGATGGAGCTTCCCTATTTGAAGCTGGTCGGCGGGCTGGCGCTGATCGTGATTGCCGCCAAGCTGCTGGTACCGGAGCAGGAAGACGAGGACAGCGTGCACGCGGCCTCGCATCTGTGGGCCGCGGTTCAGATCGTCGTGGTCGCCGACATCGTGATGAGCCTCGACAATGTGATCGCGGTGGCCGCCGCCGCCAATGGTAGCGTGCCGCTGCTGGTGCTCGGCCTTGCGATCAGCGTTCCCCTGATCGTTGCCGGCGCGGCGCTGATCATGGCGCTGCTCACCAAGCTGCCGGTCCTGGTCTGGGCCGGTGCCGCGCTGCTGGGCTGGATCGCGGGCGATGTCATCGCGACCGATCCGGCCGTGCATCCGAAGCTGGACGCGCTGTTCGCCGGACCGCTCGGTGCCAAGCTCGATTCCTGGCTGACGTCGGTCGGGATGTCGCCGCAATTCGCCCATGGCGGCAATGGCGGCGAGATCGCGCTCGCGGTGCTCGGCATCATCGTGGTGCTGGTCGCGGGGTCGATCTGGCGCCGCCACGCACTCCGCAAGGCAAAGCACGCCGCCAAGGCGGCGTGAGCCCTGACCAAGGCGGCGTGAGCCCTAGCGCCGCACGATCGAGCCGACGCGCCCGACCAGCCGCGCCAATTGCTTGAAGCGGCTGCCGACGCGATCGGCGACCAGATCTACCATCCGGTGTTCGAACACCAGCATCAGCTTGCGGCCCTGGGTGCGGAAATGGGTTGCCGGCAGCACGCCGGTGCGCGCCGCCGTGATCAGATGCGCCACGCGGAACGCGGCGCCGAGCACGCGGGCGCGCTCGTCCATCGCCGGCGTCACCAGCGCGCGGATCTGCGGCGGCGGCTCGTTTTCCTCGCTGAGCCCGGCGTAGCGATAGAACACCGAGAGCGCGACGAAGGCGCGGCCCTGATGCGTGATCGAGCCGAAATTGCCGTTCATGATCAGGCTGAGGGTTTCCTCGCCGCGATGATCGGGATGCACCCGCCAGCCGATATCGGAGAGCAGGCAGGCGACGTGCCGCAGCCTGCGGTCTTCCTCGGTCTCGCGCAGCCTGACGACGCGCACCAGCCGGTCGGTCCACGCCGTCAGCTCCTGGGCATGGCGGGCCGAGCGCGACAGCAATTCGTTGAGGTTCTGCGCGGCGCAGAGCAGTCCGTCCTTGGCGCGTTCGGCCGGCGGCAGCATCTCGTAGAGCAAGCCCTCGCGCACGCCGAAGGTCGAGAACACGATGGTCTTCGGCTGGGCCACGCGGATGATGTATTCGAGTACGAGCGCGGCGTAGGCCAATAGCGGCCGCCGGGCGTCGGCGACCGATTCGATATTGGCCAGCATGTTGGTGGCCGCCAGCCGTCGCAGCCGCTGCGCGAAATCGAGCGCGTCCGCCGCCGGGATCGAATAGCCGTGCATCACCTTGAGCGGGTAGCCGCTCTGGATGATGTGAATGCGCGCCAACGCACGCCAGGTGCCGCCGACCGCATAGAAGGTGCGGCCGCGGCCGGTCTTGAGCTGGGCGACGCCAAGCAACTCGTTCTTGACGATGCGTTCGGCGCGCTTGAGCGATTTGTTGGAGAGGTCCTGCAGCGCGAGGCTGCCGAGCGGCAGCGTCACGCCGCTGCGCACGCGGTTGCCCTTGACGTCGATCAGTTCAAGCGAGCCGCCGCCGAGATCGCCGACGATGCCGTTCGGATTGTGCACCCCCGAAACGACGCCGAGCGCGGACAGCTTTGCTTCACGCGGCCCGGTGAGAATCTCGATCTTGGCGCCGCAGATGCGCTCGGCCTTGGCGATGAAGTCCGGACCGTTCTTGGCGTCGCGGCAGGCCGCGGTCGCGATTGCGTAGACGCGGCCGACCTGTTGGATCCTGCACAGCGCGCGAAAACGGCGCAGCGCGGTGAGCGCCTTGTTGACGGCATCGGTTGCGAGCAGGCCGGTGCTCTGCACCTCGCGCCCGAGCCCGCACAGCGCCTTCTCGTTGAAGATGGTGATGAGGCTGCGCGCCATCGCCTCGTAAACCACGAGACGAACCGAGTTCGAGCCGATGTCGATGACAGCGACGCTGGAAGCGCGCTTCCGCGGTCGCTTCACCGTAAGGCCCCCTTAAGACGATGACTGCTGTCGCTCGTTGCGACGCGTGAGACGGCGCGGTGAAGATTCCTTGAGAGACTTACCACGGCCGGACAGACTCGGATTTGTCATGAAGTAGTCATGCAGATTGAAGGGCTCTTCGCCTTTCGCGGCCTTCATACGCGTTGACGACCCATCCGGCAACAATTGCCAGCTCTGCTCGGTGTCCTTCAGATTCGCGACCATGATCTGCTCGAGAACCTGCTGATGCACCGTGGGATTTTGCAGCGGACAGAGAACCTCGACGCGGCGGTCGAGGTTCCGCGGCATCATATCAGCGGACGAGATATACACAGCAGCTTTTGTGCTCGGCAGGCCCTGGCCCATGCCGAAGCAATAGATTCGGCCGTGTTCCAGGAACCGGCCGATCACCGATTTGACGCGGATGTTCTCGGACAATCCCGGCAGCCCCGGCCGCAGGCAGCAGATGCCGCGCACCACGAGCTCCACCGAGACGCCGGCCTGCGAGGCCTCGTACAGCGCGTCGATGATGTCGGGATCGACCAGCGCGTTCATCTTCATCCAGACCGCGCCGGGCCGGCCATGCTTGACGTGGGCAATCTCGCCGTGGATGTGCTCGATGATCCGCTTGCGCAGCGTCAGCGGCGACACCGCCATCTTCTCGATGTCGCTCGGCTCGGCATAGCCGGTGATGTAGTTGAAGACCCGCGCGACGTCGCGGCCGATGATCGGATCCGAGGTGAAGTAGGAGAGGTCGGTGTAGATGCGCGCGGTGACCGGGTGATAGTTGCCGGTGCCGGTGTGCACATAGGTCGTGAGATTGCCGCCCTCGCGGCGCACCACCATCGACAGCTTGGCATGCGTCTTCAATTCGATGAAGCCGTAGACCACCTGCACGCCGGCGCGTTCGAGGTCGCGGGCCCAGCGGATGTTGGCTTCCTCGTCGAAGCGCGCCTTCAGCTCGATCAGCGCGGTCACCGACTTGCCGGCTTCGGCGGCCTCCGCCAGCGCGCGCACGATCGGCGAATTGTTCGAGGTGCGATAGAGCGTCTGCTTGATCGCGACCACGTCGGGATCGCGTGCCGCCTGCTGCAGGAACTGCACCACGACGTCGAAGGATTCGTAGGGGTGATGGACCACGAGGTCCTTCTGGCGGATGGCGGCGAAGATATCGCCGCCATGATCGCGCACCCGCTCGGGATGACGCGGCACATAGGGCGGGAATTCGAGGTCGGGGCGATTGAGGCGGGTGAGCTGCGACAGCTCGTTCATCGCCAGCACGCCGTCGACCAGGATCACTTCGTCGTCGGCGGCCGACAAGGCGTGCTGCACGAAGATGCGCAGCTCCTCGGGCATCGTGGCCTCGATCTCGAGCCGGATCACCGACCCGCGGCGGCGCCGCTTGAGCGCGGTCTCGAACAGGCGAACGAGGTCTTCGGCCTCTTCCTCGATTTCGAGTTCGGAGTCTCTGATGATGCGGAATGCGCCCTGGCCCTTGACGGTGTAGCCGGGGAACAGGCGGCCGATGAACAGACCCGTAGCCTGCTCCAGCGTGATCAGCCGCGCCGGCGCGCCTTCCTTGGTTGAGGGGATACGGATGAAGCGATCGATCTTGCCGGGCATGCGGATCAGCGCGTTCATCGCCTTGCCGTCGGCGATCCGCGACAATTGCAGCGCCACCGTGAAGCCGAGATTCGGGATGAACGGGAAGGGATGCGCCGGGTCGATCGCCAGCGGCGTCAGCAGCGGGAAGATGTTGTGGAGGAAGTGATCCTCGATCCAGCTGCGCTCGGACTTGGTGACGTCACGGCCGTCGACGAGCTGGATGCCGACCTTGGCCAGGATGTCCCGCAGGTCGCTCCAGATCGCCTGCTGATCGGAGGCGAGCTGCGAGACGGTCTTGTTGATCATCACGAGCTGTTCGGCCGGCAGCAGGCCGTCCGGGCTGCGCTCGGTAATGCCCTCGCGGACCTGCGCCTTGATGCCGGCGACACGGACCATGAAGAACTCGTCGAGGTTATTCGCCGAAATCGACAGGAAACGAACCCGCTCCAGCACGGGATGACCGAGATTGACCGATTCCTCGAGCACCCGCCGGTTGAAGTGCAGCCAGGAGAGCTCCCGGTTGATGAAGCGCTCGGGGCTGGTCGCGATTGCGGGGATGGCAGGAAATTCCGCCTCTTTTTCTTTGATTTCAGTAGCTTGTACCGAGTCCATCAAGTGCTGGTCCAATTCAGGGCAGGGGCCGGGGCGGTCTAGCCGAGAGCCGCAGAAACCATGTGATATTGCGATGACGTTTCGATGACATTGATGTTCCGCTCGCCTGCGCCGTCAAGCCGCGGGGACCGGTCAGGCATCGCGCAACAGCTCCGCCGCCAGCGCCCGTGTGACGGGACGGCCGAGCCGGAGTGCCTCGGTATCGAGCAGCTCGACCGCCTGCCGGACGGCAACGTAGGAACGCTCGATCCGGTTGCTCAGATAGCTGACGAGCGGTTCGTCCACGCTCATCTGGCGGTCGGCGCAGAACTTGACGATCAGGCCGCGGAACAGCTGGTCGTCCGGCGGCAGCAGCGTCACGGTCGGCACCGCGCGTAGCCGCGACCGCAGGTCGCGCAATTCGATCTCGAACGCCGACGGCGGAACGCGCGCCGTGATCAGCACGTAGGCATCGTCCTGGCGCGCCAGATTCATCAGATGAAACATCGCGCGCTCGTCGAAATCCGCCGGCCTCAGGTCTTCGACGACGAGCGCACCGGTCGCAAGCGCGGTCGGCACCGTGTCGGCGGTCAGCGCATGCGCCGCGGTCGAGCGCGCGCCGGCGCTCTCGGCCCAGATCGCGGCGAGGTGGCTTTTGCCGGCGCCGTTAGGCCCAACCAGCAGCATGATTCGGTTCGGCCAGTCGGGCCAGCCGTCGATCAGCGCCAGCGCGGCTTCATTGGCAGGGCCCTCGAGGAAATCGTCGCGGGTCAGCTTCTCCTCGTGCGGCAGGGCCAAGGCCAATTGACGAGGTTGAACGCTACTGGCCACACAAGTCTCCAAACCACCTTATTTTAGCTATGCGCAAGCACGTCGCGTTTGTCGCGGGAAAACCGGCTTCGACTTTTCCGGATCCCGCCTACCGAGCTTCGATCGTGCTCATGTGCCGCACCCACTCCACGAGATAGAGGGACACCGAACCCAAAGTAAAGATCGTGACCAGGCCCATCAGGATCCAGTCGTAAGGATGCGGCTCGAAGCCGAAGCCGAGCGAGGCCAGCACCAGCGCCGCGAACGCGACCTGCGCCACCGTGTTCAGCTTCGACACCATCAGCGGCTTCATCTCGACCGGCTTGTCGAACAACCATGACACAATCACGGCGGAGACGATCATGATGTCGCGCGACACCACGAGAATCACGATCCAGCGCGGCACCGCGCCCCAGATTCCGAGCGCGACATAGATCGACACCAGGAGCGCCTTGTCGGCGAGCGGATCGAGCAGGGCGCCGAGCTCGCTCGTCATGTTGAAGCGCTTGGCGAGGAAACCGTCGACCGCGTCCGAGACGCCGGCGATCACGAAGATCGCGAACGCAATCTCCATCTGGCTGGACACGATGGCCCAGACGATCACCGGCACCAGGATGATGCGGCCGAGGGTGATGATGTTCGGAATGCTCAACTTGGATCGCTTCCCGGCTAGAAGCCTGATTTTACTCGATATCCGGCTCTTTTGCGCAGCCGCCTTGTGTTATCTACATAGTATCGCGGCAGCAGCGCCGCGAGCCATTGCGCGGGGGCGGAATTCCTCGTAACCAGCCCCTGATCATCTGGAATTGGGCATGACCGAGCGCAAAAACGGGCTCACTTACGCGGATTCGGGTGTCGATATCGACGCCGGCAATCGACTGGTCGATCTGATCAAGCCGATGGTGCGGGCCACCGCGCGGCCTGGCGCGGACGCCGAGATCGGCGGTTTCGGCGGGCTGTTCGACCTCAAGGCCGCCGGTTTCAAGGATCCGGTTCTGGTGGCCGCGACCGATGGCGTCGGCACCAAGCTGAAGATCGCGATCGAGACCGGCATTCATGGCGGCATCGGCATCGATCTGGTCGCGATGTCGGTCAACGACCTCGTCGTGCAGGGCGCGGAACCGCTGTTCTTCCTGGACTATTTCGCCTGCGGCAAGCTGCACCCGGAGGCCACCGCGCAGATCGTGGCCGGCATCGCCGAAGGCTGCCGGGAATCCGGCTGTGCGCTGATCGGCGGCGAAACCGCCGAGATGCCCGGCCTCTACAAGGATGGCGACTACGACCTCGGCGGCTTCGCCGTCGGCGCGGCCGAGCGCGGCACCTTGCTGCCGACCGCGGATATCGCGGCGGGCGATGCCGTGATCGGGCTGGCTTCCTCCGGCGTGCACTCCAACGGCTATTCGCTGGTGCGCAAGATCGTCGAGCAGTCCGGCGTTGCCTATGACGCGCCGGCGCCGTTCGCGCCGGTCATGACGCTCGGCGCGGCGCTGCTGACGCCGACCAGGCTCTATGTGAAATCCTGCCTGCGCGCGATCCGCGACACCGGCGCGGTGAAGGGCCTCGCCCACATCACCGGCGGCGGCTTCACCGACAACATTCCGCGCGTGCTGCCGAAGCATCTCGGCGTCGGCATCGATCTGGCGCGGCTGCCGGTGCTGCCGGTGTTCAAATGGCTGGCCGAGCAGGGCGGCATCGCCGAGCTCGAGCTGCTGCGCACCTTCAACTGCGGTATCGGCATGATCGCGATCGTCAAGGCTGATGCGGTCGACGCCGTGACCGAGGCCTTCACCGCCGGCGGCGAGACCGTGACGCTGCTCGGCGAGGTGATCGAGGCCAAGGGGACGCATGAGGGCGAGCATCGCGTGGTCTATAACGGTCATCTCGATCTCTCGCGATGAAGCGCCGCGTCGCCATCCTGATCTCCGGCCGCGGCTCCAACATGGCCGCGCTGATCGAGGCTGCGAGGGCTCAGGATTTCCCGGCCGAGATCGTGGCTGTGATCTCGAACCGTGCCGATGCTGCCGGGCTTGAGAAGGCGGCGGCGAGCGGCATTGCGACCATCGTCGTCGAGAGCAAGCCGTTCGGCAAGGACCGCGCCGGCTTCGAGGCCGTGCTGCAGCGCGCGCTCGACGACAGGCAGGTCGACCTGATCTGCCTCGGCGGCTTCATGCGGCTGTTCACCGCCGAGTTCGTACGGCACTGGTACGGGCGGATGCTCAACATCCATCCCTCGCTGCTGCCCTGTTTTCCCGGCCTCGATCCGCACGGCCAGGCGTTGCGCGCAGGGGTCAAGCTGTCCGGAGCGACGGTGCATTTCGTGATCCCGGAGACCGACGCCGGACCGATCGTGATGCAGGGCGCGGTCACGGTCGCTGACGACGACACGGCCGAGACGCTCGCCGCGCGCGTGATCACCATCGAGCATCGCATCTATCCGGAGGCGCTGCGGCTTCTGGCAAGCGGCCGGCTCAAGCTCGAAGGCGACCTCTGCAAGACGCTTGGGAGCGCACCGACGGACAGCACGCTGATCGCGCCGGCGCCTTAGCGCGCGGTTGCAGGAGACATCCCCCGGGGTGATGCGGCCGGGGGAGGCATCACAGGATGAATTCCGCTGGCAGCGGCGTTCAGTGAACCTTGAGGTTCTCGGCCGACGCCTTGCCGCGGTTCTCCACCAGCTCGTACTCGACGGACTGGTTCTCGTTCAATGTGCTGAGGCCCGCGCGCTCGACCGCCGAGATGTGGACGAACACATCCTTGTCGCCGACGGCTGGCTTGATGAACCCGTAACCTTTGGTCGGGTTGAACCATTTGACGGTACCCTTCGGCATCGTCTCTCTCCCAGTTTAGACATAAAAAAGACGCGGCCACGTTTTCCACGTGCCACGCCGCAAGCGGACTTTGCGCTGTCTGTTCACTTCCCGGGTCGTCAGATCCAAAGTCTTCAAGTCCGAAGTTTCGCCTCTCGAAGTCCTGTACATCGAAGCCTTGGATATCAACGTCGCGAAACGCACAGTCGAACGGCCGCAATCCGATTGTGAAGCGATTGCAACACGAAAATTGCGCCTTAGCAAGCGCGGTGGTTTTGCGTGACGCAACCTCAGCCTGTGCCGGTCGAACTCCGGCGCAACGCGTTCGGCCACTGGCCGACTGCCGGTGGAACCTGGCGCGCGCCGGGCGAACGGCGTGCGCTAGCCCCGGTCCACCCGCACCACGCGGCCCTTGTCGATCGCGAGCGCGAGCTGGCCGTGCTTGAGCTTGAGCGCGGCCTCGCCGAACAGTTCGCGCCGCCAGCCGTGCAGGGCGCCGACCTCGGCCTGATCGCTGGCCGCGATCTGCTCGAGATCGTCGACGGTGGCGATCACCTTGCTGGCGACGCCGTGCCGCTCCGAGGTCATGCGCAGCAGCACCTTCAGCAGCTCGACGGTCGCCGCACCGTTGGAATTGTTTCTCGGCTTTTCCAGCTTGGGCAGCGTGGCCTGGTCGCGGGCGAGGCCGCGCTGCACGGCAGCAATGATGTCGGCGCCCCATTTGGAGCGCTCGAAACCCTTCGGCAGCGAGCGCAGATTGCCGAGCTTCTCCAGCGAGGTCGGCGCGTGGGTGGCGATATCGCCGACCGCATCGTCCTTGAGCACGCGCGAGCGCGGCACGTCGCGGCTCTGCGCCTCCTGCTCGCGCCAGGCGGCAACCTCGATCAGCACCGCGAGCTCGCGCGGCTTGCGCACGCGGGTCTTGAGCCGCTCCCAGGCACGCTCGGGATGGAAGTCGTAGGTCTTCGGCGAGGTCAGGACCTCCATCTCCTCGCTGACCCAGTCGCTGCGGTCGCGCTTCTTCAGATCGGCGTCGAGCGCCGCGAACACCTCGCGCAGATGGGTCACGTCGGAGACGGCGTAATGCAGCTGCTCGTCGCTCAGCGGCCGGCGCGACCAGTCGGTGAAGCGATGGGTCTTGTCGGGGCGGTGGCCGGTGACGCGGTCGACGAGCTGGTCGTAGGCGATGCTGTCGCCATAGCCGAGCACCATGGCGGCGACCTGGGTGTCGAAGATCGGATGCGGGATCGTGCCGGACAGGTGCCAGACGATTTCGATGTCCTGCCGCGCGGCGTGGAATACCTTGAGCACGGCCTCGTTCGACATCAGGTCGAAGAACGGCTTGAGGTCGATGCCGGGTGCCAGCGCGTCGACCACGACGGCTTCTTCCGCGCTCGCCATCTGCACGACGCAGAGCAGCGGATAGTAGGTCGTCTCCCGCAGGAACTCGGTGTCGACAGTGATGACCTTGTGTTTGGCGAGCCGGTCGCAGGCGGCGGCGAGGTCGGAGGTCGTGTTAATCAAATCCATGAAGTGTCCATAACGGCTTGACCACACGCGTTCTGCCGAAAGGGCAGCTATGTCAAGGGTCTTGCAGGGATTTTGGCCCTGCGCGGGGCGAGGGATGGGCCATTTTTGAATTGATTGGGCGTGATTCGAGGGTGTTTTCGGCCCGGTCGTGCCGGGAATTCGGCGGTCGTGCGCGCGGAGGGCGGGACCCATAATCTTCGAAATTTGCTGGCCGGGGGATCGCGGCCCCGGCCTCGCGCGGCAATCGGCACTTGGGATAATGGGTCCTGGCTTTCGCCAGGACGACGATGAGGGTGGTTCTCGCGCGATACGGCGCATCGTCATTGCGTACTTCATCTCCGTGTCATCGCCCGGTCCCGTCTTCGCCAAGGCTTCGATGACGCTATGCATCCTTGGCGCGCCGAAGCTTCAGCGGAGGCGGCGAGCCGGGCGACGACAGTGCGGATGCCACACACGATCGTCGTCCTGGCGAAAGCCAGGACCCAGAACCACCGCATTTGATCATGAACGGGATCGTGGCCCCAGCGTCGCGCAACAACTCTCATTTGGGATAATGGGTCCTGGCTTTCGCCAGGACGACATTGAGTGTGTGGCGCGGTCTGTGAGTCACACATCCACATCCTCGGCGCTGACGCGTCCGAGTCATCGCGCGCAAAATCGAATGGCGCCGCGCGTTTCGCACTTTGTGAACGCGTCCAGTCTGGGGTAAACAAGCCCTTTGGCATCGTCGAACGAGGCCCATTGTCGCCAATGGCCCGCAATCGGACGGATCACAATGCCGGAGAAACAGCCAGGCGCCGCTATGGAGGCTGCTCTCAAGCACTGGCTCGAAACCGTTGATCTCGGCCAGTACAGCGACCTCTTCGTGCTGCATCGCATCGGTTTGGACATCCTGCCCGATCTGACCGAGCGGGATCTGGTCGAACTTGGACTTCCGCTTGGAGATCGCAAGCGCTTGCAGCGCGCGGTTGCTTCCCTGACCGGTTCGGCAAAAGGTCGCGCCGGCGGTAGGAGCGTCGCAGAAGGCGCAGCGGTGAGCGCCGAGCGGCGCCAGCTGACCGTGATGTTCTGCGACATGGTCGGTTCGACCTCGCTGTCCGAACAGTTCGATCCCGAAGACGTCCGCGACATCATCGCGAGCTTCAGGGAAAAGTGCGTCAGCGTGGTCAAGCGGTACGAAGGCTTCGCGGCCCGCTACCTCGGGGACGGCATTCTGGTCTATTTCGGCTATCCGAATGCGCATGAGGATGACGCCGAGCGGTCGGTGCGGGCGGCGCTCGAAATTGTACGGAGCCTGTCGTCGGCGAGAGCGAGTGACGCCCGCGACGTTACAAGTCATGGGCCCAGTGTGCGCATTGGGATTGCGACCGGCCTTGTTGTCGTCGGAGACCTGGTTGGACAGGACACCGAGGAGCACGATTCCGCAGTCGGCGAGACGCCAAACCTGGCTGCCCGTCTGCAGGCCTTGGCGCCTCCGGACGGCGTCGTCATTGCGTCTTCGACGCAATCCCTGCTGAGAGGAAAGTTCGACTACCAGGACTTAGGATTTCACGCGCTGAAGGGGATATCCGCGAAGGCCCAGGCCTGGCTCGTGGTTCGGCCCTGCCGCGCCGAGACGCGATTTGCCGCGGCCATGGGCTCCAGATTGACGCCGCTGGTCAACCGCACCGAAGAGGTGGCGTTGCTGCTCACGCGTTGGCAGCAAGCGAAAGCCCATGAGGGGCAGGTCGTGCTGCTGACGGGCGAGCCGGGAATCGGAAAGTCCAGGATCGTTCAGGAATTGCGGGAGCGGATCGCAGGTGATCAGCACGGACAAGTTTCGTTCCAGTGCTCTCCCTATTACAGCAGCACCGCTTTTCACCCCTTCATCGAGCATCTCAAATTCGCGCTCGGCCTTGACGGCGAGAACGCGTCTGCGCTTTGGCTGACAAAGCTTGAAGCCGGTGTCGCCGCCTCGAACGGCGAGATGGACACAGTGGTACCGATCCTTGCGGCGTTGCTTTCAATTCCGACGGGGGACCGCTATGCGACCCCGGATCTCTCGCCGCAACAGCTGAAGGATGCGACGATTGCCACGCTCGTCAACCATCTGCTCGCGCAAGCGCGCGGGCAGACGCTCCTGATCGATTTTGAGGACGCACATTGGATCGATCCCACCTCGCGGGCCGTGCTCGATCTGCTGGTGGAGAACGTTCGCAACGCGTCGATCCTCGTCGTGATCACCTGTCGTCCGGAGTTTCAGCCGGGCTGGAAGGACCACGCGCACACCATCAGTGCGAACCTCAAGCGTCTCGGCCGACAGGTCCGCACGATATTGGTCGAACGTGTGGCTGGAGAAAAGGAGCTTCCCAGAGAGGTGATTGAGGACATCATTGTCAAGACCGATGGCGTGCCGCTCTTCCTTGAAGAGCTGACCAAGGCCGTTCTCGAATCCGACGTCCTGACTGAGCAACATGGACGTTACGTCTTATCCGGTCCGTGGCATCAGCTCGCTATTCCCGCGACATTGAACGATTCCCTGATGGCCCGCCTTGACCGGATGGGATCGTTCAAGAAAATCGCGCAGATCGGCGCCACCATCGGCCGCGAGTTCTCTTATGAAATCCTTCGCGAGGTTGCCGAGGCGCCGGCGGACCAGATCGAAGCCGCCCTGAACCATCTGGAGGCAGCCGGATTGATCGTCCGCTTCGGCTTTCTGCCGGAGGCGCTGTACTCGTTCAAGCACGTGATGATCCAGAATGCGGCGCATGAAAGCTTGTTGCACAGGGAAAGAAGGACGCTGCACGCCAAGATCGCACGCGTGCTGGCCGAAAAATATCCGGAAAAGATCGAGCGCGAACCGGAGCTTCTCGCCTACCACCTGACCGAGTCTGGCCAAAGCGAGCCGGCTGCGGGTTTCTGGCTCAAGGCCGGAAAGCAGGCCGCAATGAAGGGTGCGACTCTGGAGGCGATCGGTCATTTGCGTCGTGGGCTCGGGGTTCTGCAAGCCTCACCCGGCATGCAGGGCCGAAACGAGTCCGAGCTTGAGCTTCGCATCGCCCTGGGCACCGCCCTGATCGCGGCAAAGGGATACGCCGTCCAGGAAGTCGAGGAGAACTATGTTCGCGCGCTCGAACTCGGGCGGCATCTTGACAACATGGCGAAGGTCTTTGCGGCGACGCGCGGACTTTGGGTGTGCCACTTTATCCGCGGCGATCTCGCACGGGCGCATGAGCTGAGCGCGGAGCTCCTGCAGTTCGCAAGGCGCGAGGCATCGAACCGAGGATCGTCTGCGACGCAGACGGGATATCTGATCGAGGCGCATCGGGCGATCGCGATGACCATGCTGTACCGCGGGCGGTTTGTCGCCGCCGAACATCACCTTCATCGCTTCAGGAACCTGTACAGTCCTGATCTACACGGCGCCCTGACGGCAACGCATGGCATCCATCCTGGCATCGTCTCGCTCTCGTATCTCGGGTACGTGTCGTGGTTTCTGGGCCGTCCTGACGCGGCGCGCCGATATAGCCAGCAGGCTATTTCGGAAGCTGAAGACCTTCGCCACCCCTTCACCTTGTCGTTTGCGCTGACATTCGGCGCTTACGTTTGCCAGCATCTCCGCGATGTCGAAGGGACCCACGACTACACCAACAGGGCACTGGCCCTCTCATCGGAACACGGCTTCCTGCATTGGAAGCATCAGACAACCATCCTGCGAGGGTGGGCGATGACCGAGCTTGGGAATGTCGATGAGGGATTGAACCAGATGCGAATGGCTATCGACGGCTACGAGGGCATGAGCGCCCGGCTCGCCAGTTGCTGGTTCAGGAGCCTGCTCGCAAAGGCTTATGCAAGTGCCGGCTTGCCGGATGCTGCCTTGCGCGAACTCGACAGCGCATTGGCGATCGGGAGAAGAACGGGAGAGCATTTTTACGAAGCCGAGATCTATCGTCTGCAAGGTGAGATGACGCTCAATTGCGCGAAATCATCGTCCGTCGAATCCGCCGAGCGAATGTTCCTCGCCTCGATCGAGCTGGCGCGCGGGCAAAGCGCGCGGTCCTTTGAATTGCGGTCGGCTGTCAGCCTGGCGCGCCTATGGCGACATTCCGGCAAACAGGCGCGAGCGGCCGAGCTGTTGCTACCAGTCGTGCGAACGTTCACGGAAGGTCTGTCTACGCCTGACGTCAAGGAAGCGCTCGAGCTGGCGAATGAACTGGCAATGGAAATGCCCGGAGATCATGAATGGAGCGGGCGGGTCTGAGGATATCGAGTCGCCCCCGGGCGCCATCCGCCCGCTTGCGCCTGACCGTCGTCACCACGCATCGCAGATGAATGACGGTGTTCGTTTCGGCCCAAGGTTCGCGACGGCGGCAACGTCGGATGCTGCTCCGGCGATGTGCGCCGGACTGATCAGCGGTTGGCGATGCTGCCGGCCTCGATTGGCGGGGCAACGTCGTCCCGATCGATCCGCGCTTCGCCCGCACGAATGCGTGACGGCCATCCGTGGCGCGAGGCCAGCATCGTCAGCTTGTCCCTGACCAGGTAATGCGCGGGACCTTCCAGGAAGCGCCAGACGAACCATGCCAGCACCACCATGCCCGTCACGACCAGCACGGTCGACAGCGCGTCCGGCGTTGGTGTGATCAGGAGCAGGATGACGTAGCCGAGCTGCAGATGCAGCAGATAGAGCGGGTAGGTGATGCCGCCGACGGCCCTGACGAGGCCCGCCGGCAGCGGCACCGACTTGATGCGGGTGGCGGCGAACACGATGCCGAGCGAGACGATGCAGATCGCCGTCACGACCATGGGATCGAAGCTGCCATGGGTGTGGACGCCGAGCCGCTCCAGCTTGTGCACCGCCTGGAATGTCGCCGTGCCCATCGCGAGCGTCAGCAGGCTGTACAGCCTGGTGTCGCGCCGTCCGCGGTAATGCTCATAGATCAGGAGGCCGACGGCGAAGAAGCCGCTGTCGTCGGCCACGAACAGTTTCTCGAACAGGGGAACGTCGATGGTGAGCTCGTTGGCGAAAGTGACTGCGATCCACGCCACGATGATCGTGTCGATCCGCCGCGGAAAGATGCCCCAGGCCAGGAACAGCGCGATCCAGGCGTAGAACACGACCTCGATCACCAGCGACCAATAGGCGTCGTCCATGTAGGGCTGACCGAGCATCGGGGCCGCGATGAACAGGTTTGCCAGCCATTGCCCCCACGTCACGTGGAAGTACGCGTGGCCCAGCAGCAGCGTCGCGAGAAAGGTCAGCGTCATGCAGATGACGAAGGTCGGATAGATGCGGCTGAAGCGGGCGATCGCGAAACCGATCGGCGTGCGGCCCTCGGCGGAATAGGCAATGACGAAGCCAGAGATCGCGAAGAACACGGGAACGCCGAGGAAGCCGTATTGCGCGACCGGGGCGAGGTACGGCATCGCCACCTTTTGCACGCCGTTCGATGCCACGCCCCAGAAGCCGTAGTGATACAGGATCACGGCCCCGACCGCGGCAAGCCGCAGCAGGTCCAGCACGGGAACCCGGGTTGGTTGTTTAGAAGCGCTCGGCATATATCCGCTATCGTGGCGGCGAGGCATGAAGGCGTTCTTAATCCGCGCGGCGAAACGACGGCGCGATCGTTCACGATTACAGGAGCCCCGTGGCGATGCCGGCGGCCGCGCTGAGCACCACCACCACGAGCGGCGGTGCGCGCCACGCCGTGAGCAGGACGAAGCCGGCCAGCGCGATGCCGAAATCGAGCGAACGGTGGACGCTGCTGGTCCACACCGGATTGTAGAGCGCGGCCCCCAGAATGCCGACGACGGCGGCGTTGACGCCGCGCATCATCGCCTGCGCCGCCGGCCGTTTGCGAAAGCTATCCCAGAACGGCAGCGCCCCGAGCAGGACGAGAATTCCCGGCAGGAAGATGCCGACGAGGCCGACGATCGCGCCCGGCATGCCGCCGATCACGGCGCCGAGGTAGGCGGCAAAGGTGAATAGCGGGCCCGGCACCGCCTGCGCGGCGCCGTAGCCGGTCAGGAACGCATCGTCGCCGATCCAGCCCGGCGTCACCACGGCTTCGCGCAGCAGCGGCAAGACGACGTGGCCGCCGCCGAACACCAGCGCGCCCGAGCGGTAGAAGGCTTCGAACAGGCCAAGGCCGGGCCATGTCCGCGACAGCAGCGGCAGTCCGACCAACAGCGCGACGAACAGGATCAGCGCTGCGACGCCAACGCGGCGCGATACCGGCATCGCGATATGGGTGACCCCGTTGGCCTGTTGGGCCCTGCAGAACCAGAACCCGGCGACGGCGCCGAGCACGATGGCGCCGATCTGCGCGATCGACGACGAACTTACGAGGATGACGAGTGCTGCGACCGTCGCGATCGAGGCGCGTTCGCGATCGGGACAGAGCGAGCGCGCCATGCCCCAGAAGGCCTGGGCGACGATCGCCACCGCGACCAGCTTGAGGCCGTGCACCAGGCCGGTACCCGCAGGACCGCTCAATCCGCTGGCGCCGAAGGCAAACAGCACCAGCGCGATCGCCGAGGGCAGCGTGAATCCGGTCCAGGCCGCCAGCGCCCCCAGGTACCCGGCGCGCATCAGGCCGAGCGAAAAGCCGACCTGGCTGCTCGCCGGGCCCGGCAGGAATTGGCAGAGCGCGACCAGATCCGCATAGGCCTGTTCGTCAAGCCAGCGCCTGCGGGTGACGAACTCGTCGCGGAAATAGCCGATATGGGCGATCGGGCCGCCGAAGCAGCTGACGCCGAGCTTGAAGAAGATGAGCAGCACCTCCAGCGGCGAGTGCGTCGAGCTCGCGGTGGCGGGCGCTGTGCCTGGCTGCGGGACGTCGGTGTCGTTCAAGCGTCGTCAATTCCCTGGCTGGCGTCCCAGGTCAGGACTCGTCAGCGCGAGCATATCGCCGTTCGATGATGTTTGAGCGCGCTATTTCCCGCGGCTCACTCGTAGCGGATGTTCTTCGACGGCCGGCGCGCGGCGGGCATCGCCAGCACGACGAGACAGAGCGCGATCATCGCCAATCCCATAAATTCGAATGCAAATGCGTCCACGGGCCATTCTCCCCCATCAGAAACAGTTAGACTTGTTGGGGGAGCGTTGACGCGCTGTTAAGCCTTATGGTTACCGCTGCCGGCCTCGGCGCATGGTGGAGAGTGAGTTAACGCTCACATGGGGGAACTCAAGCGCGGTGGTCACCGCGCTTGAGCTCTCTGTTTGCGCATGATCTCCGCGCAAACGCGTTCCGCGCTTGTCGCGCCGGAAAACCGCTTTGCACTTTTCCGGATCATGCTTTAGGCGGCCACGCTCAAGGGCCCGGTGCGCAGCTTAAGATTCACCGGCGTCGGGTTCCGCAGGATGTCCAGCACGGGGCAATGACGGTCGACGGTTTCCTTCAGCCGGGCGATGTCGGCCGCGGAGGCCGGACTGTCGATGGCGACCTCGGCCTCGATCTGCTGGAAACCAGCTCGCACGTCTGGATCGACGCTGAAGAAGCCGCGCAGATCGATGGCGCCCGACAGCTTGACGGATACACCGTTGAGGGGAATGCCGAGCGCGTCGGCATAGAGCCGATAGGTGATCTCCTGGCATGAGCCGAGCGCGGCGAGGATGTACTCGACCGGGTTCGGTGCGGTGTCCTGGCCGCCCAGCGCCGGCGGCTCGTCGACGCTGACGTTGAATTGCCGCACGGCAACGCGGCTATTGACGCCGTCGCCGAGTTGCGAAGTCGCCTGGAACACGGCCTGCGCCTGCGCCGGATCGGCGCCAAGCGCCTGCTGGGTGTCTGCGAAAACCTGCTTGAACCTGAAGCTCATCGTTCGTCTTCCCCATGGCATCGATGATGCGAGGCTGATCGAACGGCTCACGCGGGGCAATAGTCGCGGGATAAAAACGACAGCAGCTCCGCGAAGCGCGAAATTTTCAGCAGCATTTTTCCCGCGCGCGTAAATGCGTAGGATGAGTAGAGCCAACGGCTCTACACATCCGGCGTTACGCGGCGAGGGCGTCCTGGTTGATCTCGCCCTTGGCGAGCGCCGTCAGCAGCGTGTCGACGTGCCGCTCTTCGTCGAGACTGTCGTGCAGGAGCCGCTGGTCGTCGCGCAGGTTGAGCTGGCCGGCGAGGGCGGCCGCGCTGCCATAGGCGGCGATCTCGTAATGCGCGAGCTTCTGCGCCGACGCGACGAGGCCGGCATCGCGCAGATTGTCGTCGGGCAGCAGCGAGACCATCTTGGCGGTCTCGTGGATCAACGCCTGCATGGCCTGGTCGGTGTGCTCCAGCGGATCGGCGCCATGCATCCGCAGCAGCGATTTCAGCCGCTCGCCCTGCACGATGGTCTCGCGGTGATGGCGGCTGAACGCATCCTTGAGCGACGGATGCGAAGCGATCTCCGCCATCCGCGCCAGCGCCACGGCGAGTTGCTCCTCGACGCTTGCGAGTTCCTGAAGCTCGGCGACATACATGTCCTTGAAGCTGGTGATCCTCATCGTGAAACCCTTCTTGTTTCGGTGCTCAGGCGGTGTGGCCGCCGGAACCGGAATCGATCGGCGTTTTCTTGGCACGTTGTGGCGTCATCTTCGCCGGATCCGCTTGCCCGGGCACGCCGCGCGGCCCGAGTTGCCGGCGCTGCAGATCGTCCTCGGAGAAGGGCGGCTCGACGCCGTTCGGGTTGCTGCGCTCGATCGCGGCTTTCAGATCGTCGTCGCGCTGGTTCATGCTGGCGCTCCATCATCTCGGCGGCACGGAACCTGGATCGGACGAGGCCGCACGCTCCGCGCTGCCCGGCCAACGATGCGCGCGCGAAATCGTTGCAAACAAATCAGGGGCGCGGCGCCACGCCACCGGCCGGAATGCGCAGGACAGGGAGGGCCGACGGGAGCTGCGCGAGCGCCGATCGATTACTCGGGCGCGGACTTGAGCGTCGACCTGGCCTTCTCTTGCTCGCCGTTTGGTTGTAGTCTGGCATCATAGTTGAGCGATACGGGTCGATGTCCATTGTTGGAGCGTCGATGCCCGATTGAAACGCAAGTCTATTTTGGGATGGCAGATGAATTCCTCGACGGTTCGCATTGTGGCCACGCCGAGAACGGCTCAGTGGATCAAGAGTTCGTATGACGCCTATTTTCGCGCCGTGACCAAGAAGGAAATTCCTGTCCTGTCCTGCCCGGACGAACTGAAGCCAAATCGGGCAGATGATGCCAACGATCGTCTTTGGGTGATTACCGTGGCGGATCCCTCGCACGGTCATGTCATCGATTGGCACACGATGACCGCACTGCGCGCGCGCGATCGACGCATCGGAATCTGCCTTGTGGTTGCCTGGATCGCCGCCTTCTATGCTGCGATGTTCCTTGTCTTCGAACGCGGAGTGTGGATCACAATCCTCGCGTTTTGTGGTCTCATCTGCCTGAGCGCATTGATTGTCTGGTTTGCAGCGATGCCGAACAGGCGGATATTCGCGTCTCTCACGAGAGTGGAATTTCCGATTGAACTGACCCAGGCGATCAAGCAAACCGCGCGACGTAAGCAGGTGTCCTCCATGGTTGGGAAGATCGTCGGGGGCGTCGGTGGGCTGGCTGCGGGTGGCGCCGTGCGTGCCATCATCGATAGCGATGGCGCTGCAAAAGTTGCAGAGGAGCTATCGAAAGCGCTGCTCGAAGCTGGCGGCGAGGTGATGACCGAGACCCTGGCTCATCGTCCGGTGTCCTTAGAATCCGAGATGGGGGCGGGATAATTCGGCGGGTCGCCCGGCATTTGCGGCTGCTTTCTCGTGCGTGAGTGGCTTCACGTCCCGCAGAACGTCTGCGTCACGCGCTGCTCGGGGAGCGGCGGATCGGCATAGGCCGCGTATTGCGGCTGGTTCTCGTAGGGCTTTGCCAGCACCGTCAGCAATTCCTCGAACGGCGTGTAGTCATCCGAGTTCACCGCAGCCGCAATCACCGCCTCGATGCGGTGGTTGCGCGGGATGAAGGCCGGATTGACGGCACCCATCGCGGCCTTGCGCTCGGCCGGCGTTTGCTGTTCCAGCGCGAGGCGGGCGCGCCAGCGGGCGGCCCATTCGTCGAACGCTGCGGGATCGGTGAACTGCGCGCGGACGTCGGCGGTGTCATCGCTCGCGGCTTCGCCGAGATGGCGGAAGGTCAGCGTGAAGTCGGCCGCGTTCTTGGCCATCGCGTCCAGCAGATCCTGGATCAGCGCCTCGTCGCCGTCGCGTGTGGTGAACAGGCCGACCTTGGCGCGCAGCCCGGCGTTATAGGCTGCGGTGAACTTTTCGGGGAATTCGCCGAGGATCACTTGCGCCTGTTCGATCGCCTTCTCCTGCTCGTCAGCGAACAGCGGCAGCAGGCATTCGGCGAGCCGGGTCAGATTCCACAACGCGATGCGCGGCTGGTTGGCATAGGCGTAGCGGCCCATCTCGTCGATCGAGGAGAACACCTGCGCTGGGTTGTAGGCATCGAGGAAGGCGCAGGGACCGTAATCGATGGTCTCGCCCGAGATCGAGGTGTTGTCGGTGTTCATCACGCCGTGGATGAATCCGACCAGGAGCCAGCGCGCGACCAGCGCGGCCTGCCGCGCCACGACACCGGCGAGCAGGGCGTGATACGGCTGGGCGGCGTCCTTCAGCTCTGGATAGTGCCTGGCGATGACATGGTCGGCGAGCGCGCGCACGCCGTCGGTGTCGCCGCGGGCGGCGAAGAACTGGAAGGTGCCGACGCGGATGTGGCTCGCGGCGACGCGGGTCAGCACCGCGCCGGGCAGGGCGGTCTCGCGCATCACGGGCTCGCCGGTGACGACCGCCGCAAGTGATCTGGTGGTCGGGATGCCCAAGGCGAACATCGCCTCGCTGACGATGTATTCGCGCAGCACCGGACCGAGCGCGGCGCGGCCGTCGCCGCGGCGGGAGAACGGGGTCGGGCCGGATCCCTTGAGCTGGATGTCGCGGCGGACGCCGTCCCTGTCGATGACCTCGCCGAGCAGGATGGCGCGGCCGTCGCCGAGCTGGGGAACAAAGTGTCCGAACTGGTGGCCGGCATAGGCCATGGCGATCGGGTCGGCGCCGTCAGGCAGCCGCTTTCCGGCAAGGATTTCGGCGCCCTCCGGCGTCGAGAGCAGGTCCGGGTCCAGCCCGAGCTGGACCGCGAGCGCCCGGTTCAGCTTGATCAGCCGCGGGGAGGCCACCGGGGTCGGCGCGACGCGGGCGAAAAAGTTCGCCGGCAGCGCCGAATAGGTGTTCTGGAACGGGAAATGGATGGTCATATCCCGAAGATAGGCCTGCGGGCCGAATAGGCAAACGATTGGCGGCCACCTGGCGCTGGATCGCCGTAAAATGTGCGGTTTCGGGCCAAAAGTGGGCGTTCCCTTGGTTGCCGCCCCGAGCGGGCTCGGGTAAACCCAGCGCCTTCGGATAGGAAATTTCCTATCGCGATTCTCCTCCGACATCAGTTTTTTGGACAGACTATGCATCGCTACCGGTCACACACATGCGGCGCGCTCCGAGAGGGCGATATCGACCAGACGGTCCGGCTTTCGGGTTGGGTTCACCGGGTCCGCGACCATGGCGGCGTGCTGTTCGTCGATCTGCGCGACCATTACGGCATCACCCAATGCGTGGCCGATCCGGACTCGCCGGCGTTCGCCGAGGTCGAGAAGTTCCGCTCCGAATGGGTGGTGCGGATCGACGGCAAGGTGCGCCGCCGTCCCGCCGGCACCGACAATCCGGAGCTGCCGACCGGCATGGTCGAGATCTACATCAAGGAGATCGAGGTGCTGGGCCCGGCGGCCGAGCTGCCGCTGCCGGTGTTCGGCGAGCAGGAATATCCCGAAGATATCAGGCTCAAATACCGCTTCCTCGACCTGCGTCGCGAGAAGCTGCACCAGAACATCATGACCCGCGGCGCGGTGGTTGATTCCATGCGCAAGCGGATGAAGGAGCAGGGCTTCTTCGAATTCCAGACCCCGATCCTGACGGCGTCGTCGCCGGAAGGCGCGCGCGACTTCCTGGTGCCGTCGCGCATCCATCCCGGCAAGTTCTACGCGCTGCCGCAGGCGCCGCAGCAGTACAAGCAGCTGCTGATGATGTCGGGCTTCGACCGCTACTTCCAGATCGCGCCGTGCTTCCGCGACGAGGACCCGCGCGCCGACCGCCTGCCGGGCGAGTTCTATCAGCTCGACGTCGAGATGAGTTTTGTGACCCAGGACGACGTGTTCGCGGCGATGGAGCCTGTCATCACCGGCGTGTTCGAGGACTTTGCCAAGGGCAAGCCGGTGACGAAGAACTGGCCGCGGATTCCGTTCGCGGAGGCGGTGCGCAAATACGGCTCCGACAAGCCCGACCTGCGCAACAAGATCGTGATGCAGGAAGTCTCCGAGCACTTCCGCGGCTCCGGCTTCAAGGTGTTCGCGCGGATGCTGGAAGACCCGAAGAACCAGGTCTGGGCGATCCCCGGCACCGGCGGCGGCAGCCGCGCGTTCTGCGACCGCATGAACTCCTGGGCGCAGGGCGAAGGCCAGCCCGGCCTCGGCTACATCATGTGGCGCGAGGGCGGCGAGGGCGCAGGTCCCTTGGCGAACAACATCGGCCCGGAGCGGACGGCTGCGATCCGCGACCAGCTCGGCCTCAAGGAAGGCGATGCGGCGTTCTTCGTCGCCGGCGATCCCGAGAAGTTCTGGAAGTTCGCGGGTCTCGCGCGCACCAAGCTCGGCGAGGAATTGAACCTGATCGACAAGGACCGGTTCGAGCTCGCCTGGATCGTCGACTTCCCGATGTACGAGTATGACGAGGAGAACAAGAAGGTCGACTTCTCGCACAACCCGTTCTCGATGCCGCAGGGCGGCCTCGACGCGCTGACGTCGCAGGACCCGCTGACCGTCAAGGCGTTCCAGTACGACATCGCCTGCAACGGCTACGAGATCGCCTCCGGCGGCATCCGCAACCACAAGCCGGAAGCGATGGTGAAGGCGTTCGAGATCGCGGGCTATGGCGAGCAGGAGGTCATCGACCGTTTCGGCGGCATGTACCGTGCGTTCCAGTACGGCGCCCCGCCGCATGGCGGCATGGCGGCCGGCCTCGACCGCATCGTGATGCTGCTCTGCGGCACCAACAATCTGCGCGAGATCTCGCTGTTCCCGATGAACCAGCAGGCCATGGACCTGCTGATGGGCGCGCCATCGGAAGCAACGCCGAAGCAGCTCAAGGAGCTGCACATCCGCACCAACCTGCCGGCGAAGGGTTAGGCGGAAGGAAGAGTGAAACCGTAGCCCGGATGGAGCGAAAGCGAAATCCGGGGCGGTCCCTCCTGCGGCGACGCTGTTCCCGGATTGCGCTTCGCTCCATCCGGGCTACGGGTGGGAGAATCACAACCCCGTCGAGGCCTCGATCCGGAATTGCGCCAGCGCCGATTGCGGATCGGTCTTGAGCAACTGCATCAATTGAAGCGCCGGCGCTTTCGCGCGCGGGGTCAGCTTGATGACCAGCGTCTGGCCCGGCGTCTCGATGAACTGGCTGATCGCGGTAAGGAGGGCGCTGGCGTCGGGATTGCCGCCGCCGATCTCGCCGCCCTGCGCCTTGATGGCGTCGAGGATGACCTTGCGCGCCTCGTCGCGGCTAACGTTCCAGGTGCGCGCAAATTGAGCGACCGCGAGATCGATGACGCCGAGGTCGTGAACCGTGAGCTCGATCGTGCCCGTCTCGATCTGCGCGGCCGCGCCCATGGCTTCCGCGGCGCTGGTCGAGAATGCCTCGCGCGGCACGTTGCCGAGCGCGACCTTCGCCGACGCGTTCAACAGGCCCGCCATGTCGAGCTTGACCGGCTCGAGTTCGAACGCGCGTGACGCCTCGGTCCAGGCGGCGCCGAGATCGGCATCGACGGCCATCCGGTCGATCCCGGCGGCGACGAGCGGTTGCTGCCGCGGATCGGCTGCGTCCAGCGGCGCCGCCAGCTTCGCGACCAGCCGCAGCTTGCTCGGGATCGATCCGACGAACTGGCCCCAGTCGAGACTAAAGACATCGATGTTGACCGGCTTGCCGGTGGCTTTGTAGGTCGACGCGACACCCTTGACTTCGACGCCCTCGATCAGCGGCAACAACGCCAGCGCCTGTTCAGCGGACGGCTTCTGCGCAGCGAACTGTGCCGAGAGCCGCATGAAGCTGGCAACGTCCAGCGACTTCAGCGCGAAGCGTCCGACCTTGATGGGACCGTTCGGCGCACGGGTATCGAGTCCCTCGACCGCAAGCTCGCCGATCTTGCCGTGTTCGAAGTTGAACCGCATCGAGGCGAGCTTGAGCGGGCCCTGCGGCGTCTCGACCGAGAGCCCATGCATCTCAGCATTTGCAATTCCGATGCCCGAATAGAGGCCGGCGACCTTGTCCAGCAGTTCGCGCGCCTGGGCGGCAGACGGCGGCGGACTCCGTTGCGGCGGGATCATTGCCAGCAGCACCGGCAGCTGCATCCGTGCCGGGTTGATCCTGACGTCGTCGACGGTGATGCCGTCGATCCGCATGTTCACGCCTGGCGTCGCGGTGATGACATAAGGACCGGCCGAAACGCGTCCCTGAACCCGGTACTCCCTGTCATCGTTGGCCCTGCCTGGATCGAATATCGCCGCCATCGCGCCGACGTCGATGTCGGCCGCGGCGACATTGGCGAGTTCGCCAGTCAGCTTGATCGGCTTGCCTGCTGCCTGCTGGTTGATCGTGAACACAACCTTGCCGGTCTTGCTGGACGCGATCTTTCCGTCCTTCATGTTTTCGATGGCGATGCCCGAATAGGCGAATTCGCCGCCGGCGCCGTCGCCGGCTTTTGTGGCGGCGCTGAAGGTCATCGTTCCGGTCAAGCTGGGCGCAGTGACCGATGACGCGTTGATGCTCGCGAGCAGTCCGAACGCGGACCGGTACAGTTCGAAGATCGACGACGAGGCCGGAAGCTGGGGCAGGCTGGCGGGGCCGGAATAATCCTTCACCGTGATCCGCGGCGCCTTGTAGGTCAGTGAGGTGATCGTCGGGGTCGGTCCCGCCACGCCGATCTCGATATCGCTCAACTCGACATTGCCGGCGGAGACCCGCGCCGTGTCGGTTTGACCGAGGCCGGTCATCGTGAGACTGGCAATCTTGACGCTGACCGGGGATTGCGTCCCCGACTCGGTCGCGACGTCCGCGATCGTCAGGGTGCGGCTCTTGACGTCGAAGGTGATCTTGCCGTGGCTCGCCTTGGCGCCGGTGGCGCGGACCTGCTCGAACGCGGCCTCGACGTCGCGGGTGACCCGGCGCTGGGCATAGAAGTCGAAACCGAAGTAGCCGCCGGCCGCGAGGACTGCGACGGCGATCAGGCCGAGCAGAATTTTCTTCATTCGGTCAACTCCGGATCATCAAGGGAAAAAAATTGCCAATCCCCGGCGGAATGGCGCGGGGAGGGGCAGGCGTCGATGAACGGCCGGCCCGGCCCTGTTGACGGGGACATTATCCGATGTTGCATCCAAGCGGCTGGACATGCTTCACATCCGGCTCGATTTGCCGGACAAATGACTTTCGCCTGGATTAGCACAGAAACAAGAAATTTGGGCCGGAAACGCGGGGAGTACGCATGTCGTCATCGTCTGAAGAACTCCATAACGCGGCGCTCGCCTATCACCGGCTGCCGCGGCCGGGCAAGCTCGAGATCCAGGCGATCAAGCCGCTTGCCAACCAGCGTGACCTGGCGCTGGCCTATTCGCCGGGCGTGGCCGCCGCCTGCACCGAGATCGCCAAGAACCCGGCCGAGGCGGCCTCGCTCACCGCCCGCGCCAATCTGGTGGCCGTGGTCTCGAACGGGACCGCGGTGCTCGGTCTCGGCAATATCGGTCCGCTGGCCTCCAAGCCCGTCATGGAAGGCAAGGCGGTGCTGTTCAAGAAATTCGCCGGCATCGACGTGTTCGACATCGAGATCAAGGCCGACACGATCGAGCGCGTGGTCGAGACCGTTGCCGCACTGGAGCCGACCTTCGGCGGCATCAACCTCGAGGACATCCGCGGACCTGAGTGCTTCGAGATCGAGGCGCAGCTCAAGGAGCGCATGAAGATTCCGGTCTTCCATGACGACCAGCACGGCACCGCCATCATCGTCGCCGCCGCGATCGTCAACGGGCTGTTGTTGAACGGCAAGCAACTGTCCGACGTGAAGATCGTCTGTTCGGGCGCGGGCGCGGCTGCGATCGCAACCCTCAATCTGCTGGTCTCGATGGGGGCGCAGCGCAAGAACATCTGGGTCTGCGACATCGACGGTGTGGTCTATGAGGGCCGCAACACCACGATGGATCGCTGGAAGGCGGTCTATACCCAGAAGACCGACGCACGCGTGCTCGCCGACGTCATTCCGGGCGCGGACATCTTCATCGGCCTGTCGGCGCCGGGCGTGCTGAAGCCCGAAATGGTCAAGCAGATGGGCGACAAGCCGCTGGTGATGGCGCTTGCCAATCCGGTGCCGGAGATCATGCCGGATGAGGCGCGTCTGGCGCGTCCCGACGCGATGATCTGCACCGGACGGTCGGACTTCCCGAACCAGGTCAACAACGTGCTCTGCTTCCCCTTCATCTTCCGCGGCGCACTCGATGTCGGCGCCACCGCGATCAACGAGGCGATGAAGCACGCCGCGGTCGACGCGATCGCGCAGCTCGCGCGCGATCCGCCGTCGGATGCGGTGGCCCATGGTTTCGAGAGCGGCGAGACACAGGGGTTCGGCCCGGGCTCGCTGATCCCGAGCCCGTTCGATCCGCGCCTGATCCTGCGCATCGCGCCGGCGGTGGCCAAGGCCGCGATCGAGTCCGGCGTCGCGACCCGGCCGATCACCAATTTCGACGAATACGCTGCCAACCTCGAACGCTTCGCCTTCCGCTCCGGCCTCACCATGAAGCCGGTGTTCGCCAAGGCGAAGACCCAGCCGGTGCGCGTGATCTACGCCGAAGGCGAGGACGAGCGCGTGCTGCGCGCAACGCAGGTGGTGCTCGAGGAGAAACTGGCGCGGCCGATCCTGGTCGGCCGGCCGTCGGTGGTCGAGACCAGGATCAAGCGCTTCGGCCTGTCGATCAAGGCCGGCCGCGATTTCGACCTGATCAATCCCGAGGACGATCCGCGCTACCGTTCCTATGTGCAGTCCTATATCGACGTCGCCGGCCGGCGCGGCGTGACGCCGGAGGCCGCGCGGACCGTGGTCCGCACCAACAATACGGTGATCGCGGCGCTTGCGGTCTCGCGTGGCGAGGCCGACGCGATGCTGTGCGGCGTCGAGGGCCGCTACATGAGCCATCTGCGCCATGTCCGCGAGATCATCGGCTTTCTGCCGGGTGTCAGCGACTATGCCGCGCTGGCGCTGATGATCACCTCCACCGGCGCGCATTTCCTCGCCGATACCCAGGTGCGGCCGAACCCGAGCGCGGAGGAGCTCGCCGAAGTGGCGTCGCTTGCGGCAATCCACGTCCAGCGCTTCGCCTTCAAGCCGAGGGTCGCCTTCGTGTCACATTCCGACTTCGGCAGCTATGACACGGATTCCTCGCGCAAGATGCGGCGGGCAACCCAGCTCCTGAAGGACAAGCATCCGGAGATCGAGGCCGACGGCGAGATGCAGGGCGACACCGCGCTGTCGGCTGCGGCACGGCGCCTGGTGCTGCCGCAGTCGCGGCTGGAAGGCGAGGCCAACATCCTGATCATGCCGAACCTCGATGCCGCCAACATCGCCTACCAGATGATCAAATCGCTGGCCAACGCGTTGCCGGTGGGGCCGATCCTGATCGGTCCGGCGCGCCCGGCGCACATCCTCACCCCCGGCGTGACGGCGCGCGGCATCCTCAACATGACGGCGGTTGCCGCCGTCGAAGCCCAGGAGCGCGCCGGCCGCGCGCAGCCGACGCTGTTCGGCTGACGGCCGTTGTTTGAGCACGTTATGTTCGGAAAACCGCAGCGGTTTTCCGCATCGTGTTTGAACCGGGATGGATTCGATTTGATCGAGGCAGGCGGAGCGACCATAATCGCTTCGCCTGCTTCGTCCGATTTCCGCCATCCAGTGAGGCCGACCCATGCCAGCGTTCATCACCTTCGGGCGGATCCTGTTCGCCGTGCTGTTCCTGTATTCGGGAGCGAGCAAGCTGTTCGGCATCCAGGCGACGGCAGATCTGCTGGCGGCCAAGGTGACGATCCCGGCCGTGGTCGCGCCCTATACGCAGCAGATCGAAGCCGCCGTCGGCATGCCGTTCATGCAGCTGCTGGCGATCACGATCGGTGGCTTCGAGATCGTCGCGGGGCTGATGATCGCGGTGAACGTGCTGGCGCGGTTCTTCGCGATCCTCCTGATCATCTTCGTGTGCTTCGCCACCTTCTACTTCCATGATTTCTGGAATCAGCCGGCGCCCGACAATCTCAGGACGCTGATCGATGCGCTGAAGAACCTGTCGCTGATCGGCGCGCTATTCATCATCGCCGGCTACGGCCGCGGCCCGCGCCGCGACGACCCGGCCTATGGGGACGTGTAGGACGATACGGCGTAGGATGGGTAGAGCCGCTTTCAACCCACGCGCCGCCACGGCGTCACGCTGACGTCATGCGCGGCGTCGATCAGTTCCGGCGCGCCGGCGTGCAGGCCGTGCGCTGACAGCACCTGCTGCGGGCTGCGTGCGGGGACGCCGGGAAAGCACGGCTCGCCATCGGGGATGCGCACCTTCGGCGCGACCGAGAGCCAGAACGTGTCGTAGCGGTCCATGAACATGCCGAACACGCCGGGCCCGCCGATGATCGCGACCATGCCCGAGGTCACGCCGGCCTCGCGGCTCGCGGTCTCGAATGGGCAGCCGGCGGGATTCCACAACAGCGCCTTCGGATTAGCGGGGTCGGGCGCGGTGACCGCGACCTTGCTGGTCAGGATCAGGCGCCGCCGCCTTGGCGCGTTCGGCTGCTCTTCCTGGGAGTGACGGCCATGCACGACGAGGTCGGCGCGGTCGAGGGCCGCGGTGAAGAAACGCTTGTCGCCCTCGATCCTGAGATCGTCGGGCATCACATTCCGCGCATTCGCCAGCCGGCCATCGGCGGAGACGATGACGAAGCCTTCGATACGCAGCGCACCCACCAGGATTGTCGCCGGCGCTATTGCTGATCGACGGTCGTGACGACGCTGTTCACCGGGCGCGAGCTTACGGTCGGCAGCTTGACGTCCTTGGCGAGCTCCTGCTCGTATTGCGGCAGCACCGTCACCGGGAACTTGGCGCGCATCGCGACCACCTTGTAGCCGCCGGCCTTGAGCTGCGTCAGTAGCGTGGGCAGGGCTTCCGCGGTGTGCTTCTGGAAGTCGTGCATTAGGATGATGCCCTTGCCGAGCTTGTTCAGCTTCTTCATCACGGTGTCGATCACCTGCTGCGGCTTGCTCGCCTTGAAGTCGAAGGAGTCGAGGTCGCAGGAGAAGATCGCGATGTTGCGGTTGCCGAGATAGGTCACCATCTCCGGCGGATGCTGCAGCGCCGGGAAGCGGAAGAACGGCGAGGGTGAGGTCTCGAGCGCCCACTTGACCGCGGCGTAGCCGCGCTCGATCTCGTCCTTCTTCTGATCCTCGGTGAGCTTCTTGTTGTTCAGATTGGCGTGCGACCAGGTGTGGGCGCCGACCGTGTGGCCGGCGGCATAGACCTGCCGCAGGATTTCGGGGTGATAGGTCGCGTGCTTGCCGATCGGGAAGAAGATGCCCGTGGTACATTCATCCGCGAGCGCCTTCAGCACGGCCGGCGTGTTGCCCGGCCACGGGCCGTCGTCGAAGGTCAGCACCACCTCATGGTCGCGCAGGAAGTCGAGTTGCTTGAAATGCTCGAAGCCGAAGCCGGGACCGCCGGTGGTGTCGATCTCGACCGTGCGGCCGACGCCGAGCGCGTTCGGATTGTTGCAGGCGGCGCGCGCCGGCTGCGGCGGTTGCTTCGGCGGAACCGGGGCTGCCGTTGCGGTTGCCGGTGCCGGGGCTGCGGCGGCGGGCGCGGGGGCCGCGGCCGCTGGTGCTGCCGGTGCCGCGGTGGCGCCCTTGGCGGGCGGCGTCTGCGACCAAGCTGCGCTCGACGCGAGCAACGATACGGTCCCTGCGAAAATCAGACCTGTCGCAATGCGCATGGCGTGTTCCCTGCTGATCGCGCTCCCGGCGCCGGCAATGCCGCGACCGGGTCGCTTCGCCCCCAACCGATCGTACCCTAGTCGCAGTGGCGACGCCAAGGCAATGAACGTGGCGAGCGCGTGTCCAAAATCCTCGTCGGATCAGTTAATTCCGGGGATTATCGCGATATCTCAGGCGGCCGCCAGTGCCCGTGCGATCCCGGTCTTGATGCGCGTGTCGTCGGGCGCAACCGACTCAGCGAAAACGTCGGCGATGTAGCCGTCGCGGCCGATCAGGTATTTGTGAAAATTCCAGCGCGGCACGTCCTTGGGCCGGGCCTCCGCCGCCCAGCGGTAGAACGGATGCGCGCTCGCGCCGCGGACGATTGCTTTCGCCGCGATCGGGAAGGTGACGCCATATTGATGCTGCGCAGTCTCGGCGATCTCGGTCGGGCCGCCGGGCTCCTGGCCGCCGAAATCATTGGAGGGGACGCCGATGATGACGAAGCCGCGATCGCGGAATTCGGTCCAGAGTTGCTGCAGGCCGGCGTATTGCGGCGTGAAGCCACAAAGCGAGGCCGTGTTCACGATCATCAGGGGACGGCCGGCGTAGTCGGCTAGTCTGATATCGCCGCCGCCGAGTGCCGGGAATGAGAAGGCGTAGGCGGTGATCCGGCTCATCGCGGGCTGCTCGGCATGCAGCGGGCGGGATGCTGCGGCTGCGGCTATCGCGGCCACGATCAGTGTCCTGCGGTCCATCATGGTCTCGTCCCCGGAACAGATGTCGTGGACATCATAATCCAGCGGGCCGGCTCAGGCTTTCAAGAAGGCGTTATGGGCGGGCCCAGTTGGTCGCCCGTACGGAGACCTCAGCGCAGCGGCAGGATGAAGTCGGTGCCTTCGCCGGTCTCGCCCTGGTTCACGCCAAGGTCGGAGACGATGATCGATCCGCCGGTGCCGAGCGCTTCGCTGATCCGCGCCATCACGTCGGCCGGAATGGAGATGCGGTCGAGCGCCTCGGCCGGGGTGTTGGTCACCGGCTGCGGCTTGGCCTCGGCCACCGCTGCGGCCGCGACCTTGCGGCGATGCGACGCGCGCTCCTCGACGTCGATGCGGCCAGCGTTACGGGTCGGCAGCGTCACCACCGACCAGCGCAGCAGGTTCGTATCGGTCTTGTCGGCTTGCGCGGTGAACACATGCGTGCCGAGCGGCCGGTCGCTCGCCGCAATCGTCACCGGCACCTCGAACAGTGGCGCGAAATTCTGCCGCACATAGAGTTTGGAATCCTTGCGGCTGATGAACACCGCGATCTGGCCGGCGCGCTTCGACACGTCGATCCTCGCGACGCCCGGCAGCCGCGCCGGATCCTTCTTGGCGTCGGGCGTATCGGCGGCTGCCTCGGCGGGCTTGTCATCGGCCTTCGATGCGTCGGTCTTCGATGCGTCGGTCTTCGACGCGTCGGTCTTGGGCACCTCGGCAACGCCGGGCTTGGCGGCGTCCACCTTCGGCTCGTCGGCTTTGGCTTCCGCCTTCACCGGATCGCTTGCGGAGACCTCGCTCTTTGGCGTGTCGGTGCTGGCGGTGGTTTCGCCGATCGTCCTGTCATCTGTGGTCGTATTGCTGTCGCGGGCGGCCGAATTGGCCTCGGCCGGCTTGTCGGCGGCGGCCGTCTCGGACTTGTCCGCTGCGAGCTTCTCCGCGATGGGGTCGCGCGCTGTGGAAGAGGACGCATCGGACATCGTCACCGACGCACTCGCTGCCGGCATCGCGCTGCTGGCGTCGGCGGTGTGGGTGTTGTCGCGCAGCGACGCGGCGGCATGGCCGACGCTGCTGCGCAAATCGAGACTGGACTGCTTGTCGGCGCCCTTGTCGCTCTTCACGCCGAGCGGCGCATCCATCTTCAGTATGTCGTCGGCGACCGGCTGCTGCGGCGCCACCTTCTGCGTGACCAGCAGCGGATGGGAGAAACTCTCCGGAGAGATCGTGCCCGGCGTGACGAACACGCGGGCGCCCATTCGCGTCCAGTTGTACATCTTGACCGCGAACGACATCGGCATGCGGATGCAGCCATGGGAGGCCGGATAGCCGGGCAGCACGCCGGCGTGCATGGCGATGCCCGACCAGGTGATGCGCTGCATATACGGCATCGGCGCGCCGCTGTAGATGTTGGACTGGTGATACTTCTGCTTCTGGATGACGCTGAAGACACCCATTGGGGTCGAGTGCCCCTTCATGCCCGTTGACACCGGGCTCTCGGCATAGAGGCCGTTGGCGTCGTAGAGGCTGACCCGCTGCTGGTCGATCGAGACCGAGATGATCAGGGGACCCTGCGGCTTGCCGCCGGCCTCCTTCTCGAGCGCCGGATTCTTCTTGGCCGTGTTGCGCTTCGGCTTCTGCCGGTGCGGCTGTGGCATCGGCTCGTAGTCGCCGTAGAAGGCGGAGTCGCGATTCCAGTAATAGAGCGCTGCATCGGCCTGTGTGGAGGCGGCGACGGTGCCGGCGGTCGTCAGAATTGCAAGCTGCCAGAACCGCTCATTCGCAACATCAAAAATCGAAATCCGCCGTCCACCTGCGCGCATATTCCGAATCCCAGTCCAAGCTACCTGTTGGTTGTCGCAGACGCACAACGCGTTCACCAGCGCAAGCGTTCTAACCCTTCCGTGAGGGGCGAATTTTCGACGAAAGAGTAGCAAAAAAGCCTCACAAGAGGTTAAAGCGCGCGGTCCGATCACCGAACTGTCAGCGCCTTCCTGTGCGGCGTTTGCGCACTACATAGGCGGGACCCACCCGCGGAGACCTCAATGACATCGAGATATGTGAGCTTGTGTGACCTGCGACGGTTGTCTCGCTGGGGATGCGCGGTGCTGCTGACGTTGCTGGCTTTGGGGCAGGCAGGTCCCGCGGCCGCGGCCGACGAGCCGGACCTGATCTTCCGCCGCTCCACCGTGTTCAAATGGGTGAGCCCCAACGACAAGCTCGCGACCTATGGCGTCGACGATCCCGAGGTAGAGGGCGTCGCCTGTCACTTCACGGTGCCGGAGAAGGGCGGCTTCAAGGGCTGGCTTGGCCTTGCCGAGGAAGTCTCCGATATCTCGCTGGCGTGCCGGCAGATCGGGCCGATCCGCTTCAAGACCAAGCTCGGGCAGGGCGACGACATGTTCAGCAAGCGCCGGTCGCTGTTCTTCAAGAAGATGCAGATCGTGCGTGGCTGCGACGCCAAGCGCAATGTGCTGGTCTACATGGTCTATTCGGACCGCCTGATCGAGGGCTCGCCAAAGAACTCGACGTCGTCGGTGCCGATCATGCCGTGGGGCGCGGCCGATGCCGCCGTGCAGAAGTGCGGCGAGTTCATTCAATAGCTGGAGCAGGGGCTTGGCCCAGGCGGCTGAGGCGGTGGGCGAGCTAGCGCTCGGTTTGCCCGAACTGCTTCGCGCTGATGCGAAGGCCCGGCTTGACCTTCGAATCGCGGCAGCCGACGAGGCGGACCAGCTTCTGCGGTGCGCACTCATTGTCGCCCATGACGTAGGCGCCTTGCTGCGGCATCGCGGCCGTCATCTGCTGCTGGCCGGATTTGCTCGCCGCGGATTCATTGCCAACACCTATGTTGCCATTGCCCACGACTGATATCCTTCGTTGGATCGGGAGGGATTACCACAACGTGCCACCGCGAAGATGGTTGCACGGCGCCCAGATGAGTCGGCCAAACCGCCGCCCGGTTCACCGCCGTACTTGCTGTGCTGCTTCCTCTCTCAGCAGAGGAACGTTAACAAAACGCGCTAGCTCGTTCAGTTTGCATGCATAATTGGCCGTTGCTCCGGCAGTGGCCGGGGTCGGGCATTGGCGCGCGAAGTTTTCAACAGCCTTTCGGCCACGCTCCTGCCGTTGAAATCATTGGTGTTTTCCGGCGAATGTTTCGTGGACCGCTGGTCGACGAAACAATTCCAGGTCCGACGAAACCATTTTCGGCTTGTTCCGCAGAACTCCGGAAACGGCAGATCGTTATCAGACCGTCACACAACGGCGCCGGATGCCGAGCGGAATAACGGAGACTGTCAGATGCGGACCATGAGCCTGATCCTCGCCTTCGCCTTTGTGATGGCCGGTTCGTCGATGGCAGGCTCCCCGGACAGCGGTTTGCCCGGAATCGGCACCTTCTCCTATAACGGCTCGCCGGTGGTCACCCCGGCCCCGATGGTGATGGCACAGGCTAACTGATCGCGACGCAAAAAATAGAACTGCCGGTAAAGGCTCCCCCATGGTGCTCCGTATCTGTTCCGCCATCTTGGCATCGCTCGTCCTGATGGGCCCCTTTGCGGGCGCCGCGCAGGCCCAATCCCAGCTCCCGCTCGAATCGATGCAGATCCGCTCGCTGTACCGTGTGCCTGAACCGCGCGACGAGTTCGTGCGGCAATGCGCGCCGCACATGCTTGGCCGCTGGGCGCATCCCGAGGCCGTGTGCGGCTGCCTGCACGACCACGCCGCCGCGACGGTGGACGATCCCGACCTGCGCCAGGCGCTGCTGCGCGGCATCAGCGAGACCGGCGTGCCGACCATCGAGACCGATTGGGTGCCGCCGTCCAAGCAGGGCGAGATCGGCCCGACCTTCACCAAGATCGCCAAGCCGACCCTGCAATGCATGTTCGAGCCGGTCTCGAACTGAGCCGCGCATCAAAGCGATGAGGACCGCAGCGCCTCGCGACAGCGGGGCGTTTTACTTTTTGGCGAGGCGCGGCACGCAGCTGCTGGTCCGCACCACGCCGTTCTGGCTCAGCCTGGAGCCGACGACCTGCTTGATCTGCCCGGCCGGGCACGAGCCGTCATCGACAAGGACGCGCTGGCCGACCCGCAGATCGACGATGTCGCCCTCGCGCATGTAGGACTGCTCTGCTGCGGCGGATTGCGCCATCGCGCCAAGAGCTGCGACGCTGACCAGCGCGACGAATCCCAAGCGCAGCATCGCGGCCTCCTTCACTTGTTCTGGATCTTGAGCCCGTCGGGGCCGACATTGATCTGAAGGCCTTCGGGCTGCTTCTTCGCCTGATAAAGATTGTACCCGAGCATGCCTGCGATCACGATCAGCGCGGCGATCACGAGATACAGGACGTTGCGATTTGGCATCCGGTATCTCCGTAAGCTCGCACTGGAGCGTTTTCAAGCGAAGTGGATATCGGTTCGCGTGAAGAAAACGCTTCGAAACAAGGATCAAGAGCCCCGTTCCGATTCCATCGGAACGGAAGGCTCTGACTCAACGCGTGCGACCTTAGTCAGATGACTGCGATTCTCCTAGAGCGCCGCGGCTGGACGGATACCTTGCGCGTCCCACGCAATGCAGTCAGCGTTGTCTTCGCCAGTCGTTCCGCCGACGCGACGAGTTGCGGAACCGGATGACCGGAAAATCCCAGCACGAAGCCGGGCAGTGGCGGCGCGCGATGATAGGTCTCGGCGAGCAGCCAGCCGCCGACGCCGGCATTAGCCTTTGCCTGCGCGGCAATCAGCGGATCGGTCGCGGGATCGAGCCGCGCCACGAGGTGCAGGCCCTGCGAGGGCACGGGAACCGTGAGCTCGCCCTCGGTGGCATTAGCGAGCGTCGACGCCAGGACGTCGCGCGCCTCACGATAGAGTTTGCGCGATTTGCGTAAGTTGGCGGCGAAGGCGCCGGAGTTCAGCATGTCGGCGACCGCGCCTTCCATCAACGTGGCGGGAAAGCGGTCGAGCGCGGCGCGCGCCGCCGTCACCGGACCGATCAAGGCTTCGGGCAGCGCGCAATAGCCGATCCGCAATCCCGGAAACAGCGTCTTCGCAAACGTGCCCATGTAGATCACGCGGCGCAGATGATCGATGCCGGCTAGCGACAGCAGCGGCGCGCCATCGTAGCGGAACTCGCTGTCGTAATCGTCTTCGAACACGAAGGCACCGGCATCCTTGGCCCAGTCGAGCAGCTCGAGCCGGCGCGGCATCGACATCTGCACACCGAGCGGAAACTGGTGCGAGGGCGTGACATAGGCGGCGCGCGCTTGCGGCGCGGACGCGCGCCCCTTGTCGATGCGCATGCCCGACATGTCGACCGGCACCGACACCGGACGATAGCCGCAATGCTCGATCGCACGCCGCGCCGCCGGATAGCCGGGGTCTTCGCACCAGACCTGGTCGCCGGGCCTGAGGATCGCCCCGAGCACGATGCGCAGCGCATGCAGCGTGCCCGAAGCCAGCATGATCTGGTCGGGGTCGCAGCGCAGCCCGCGGGCCGACAGCAGATGGTCCGATATCGCCGCGCGCAATTCGCTGCTGCCGCGGGGATCGCCGTAATGCAGATGCTCGGACCCGAACGCGCGCAGCCTGCGCCCGGCAAAGGCGCGGAAGCGCTGCAGCGCGCGCTCGTCGATATGGGTGCAGCCGAGCGACAGCGCATTGTGCTGCGGCGGCTCGATCGCGATCCTTGCGCGGCGCGGCGCGGCGGCCTGCGCCGGAATGCGCGCCGCGACGAAGGTTCCGGAGCCCGTGGTTGCCACCGCAAAGCCGTCGGCGATCAGCCGCTCATAGGCCGTGGTGACGGCGTTGCGGCGGAAGCCGGTCTGTCTGGCGAGCGCGCGCGACGGCGGCAGCGGCTCGCCCGGCTTGACGAGGCCGCCGACGATCGCGTGGCACAGCGCCTGATAGAGCCGCTGCTGCGAGGCCGCGCCCGGCGTCACGTGCGGGCCGCCGAGGTCGAGCGGCAGCTCGGTCTTGCGCGCCGCAGGCTCCCGGGAATTGGTCGGAATTTTTCGCATGGAATTGGCACTATCGCAGACCAAATGGGCCGCTACAACTCAGGACAGATTCCAGATTTCGAAAGGCACCACCGTGACCGAAGGCGCATCCGCTCCGTCCTATCCCATGTCGTCCCGCAACCGGGTGAAGCGCCGCCACGACCGCGGCTTCTACGACCACGCCACCGTGCACAGGATCCTCGACGCCTCGATGCTGTGCCACGTCTCCTACGTGATCGACGGCCAGCCCTATTGCACGCCGACCTTCTTCTGGCGCGAGGGCACCAGGCTCTACTGGCACGGCTCGAGCGCGAGCCGCATGCTGGAGAACCAGTCCGAAGGGCAACGCGTGTGCCTGACGGTCGCCCATCTCGACAGCCTGGTGCTGGCGCGCTGCGGCTTCAACCACTCGGCCGACTATCGCGCGGTGATGGCGTTCGGGTCAGCCTATCTCGTCACAGACCCCGCAGAGAAGGAACGCGCGATCGTCGCGATGGTCGACCGCTTCTTTCCCGAGCGCACCGCGAGCCTGCGTGCCAGCAACAAGCAGGAGATCAAGGCGACCTCGTTCATCGCGATGGAGATCGAGGAGGCTTCGGCAAAAATTCGCGCCAAGGGCGTCGCCGATGATGACGAGGATTATGAGTTGCCGATCTACGCCGAGCGCATTCCGGTGCGCACCGTGCTCGGCGCGCCCGAGCCGTGTCCGCGGCTGCTCGACGGCGTGACGCGGCCGAAGACGCTCGATGGCTATTCGGAGGGCCGGCTGCTCGAAGATGCATTGCGGGATGCCTATTTTGCGCAATACAAGGCGGACTGAAATCGGGCTACGTTGCGGCTCCCGCCTGATCTGTTTTCCCGATGGAGCCAAAGCATGACTGCCGAGACGCAACAACGAATCCTTAGCGCCGTTGACGAGGGATTCGATGCGCAGCTTGCGACGACGCAGGCCTTTGTCGCGATCCCCTCGACCCGCGGCGCCGAGGGGCCGTGCCAGGACATGATCGGCGATCTCCTGCGCGAGCGCGGCTACGAGGTCGACGACTGGCACATCAATCCCGACGAGCTCAAGGACTTGCGCGGCTTCGGTCCGATCGAGCATGATTTCTCGAAGGCGCGCACGGTGGTCGGCACCTACCGCCCGGCCACCAATGCCGGCAAATCGCTGATCCTGCAGGGCCACTGCGACGTGGTGCCGACCGGTCCGCTCGAGATGTGGGAGACGCCGCCGTTCTCGCCTGTCATCAAGGACGGCAGGATGTACGGCCGCGGCGCCTGCGACATGAAGTCCGGCACCATTGCCGCGCTTTATGCGCTGGATGCGATCAAGAAGGCCGGGTTGAAGCCGACGGCGCGGATTCACTTCCAGTCCGTGATCGAGGAGGAGAGCACCGGCGTCGGCGCGCTCTCGACCTTGCAGCGCGGCTATCGCGCCGATGCCTGCTTCATCCCGGAGCCGACCAACGGCACGATGATCCGCTCGCAGGTCGGCGTGATCTGGTTCCGTCTGAAGGTGCGCGGCTTCCCGGTGCATGTGTTCGAGGCCGGTGCGGGCTCGAACGCAATCATGGCGGCGTATCATCTGGTGCATGCGCTGGAGAAGCTCGAGATCGCCTGGAACGAGCGCGCCAAGGCCGACCGCCATTTCAAAGACGTCAATCACCCGATCAATTTCAATCCGGGCATCATCAAGGGCGGCGACTGGGCCTCCAGCGTGCCGGCCTGGTGCGACGTCGACTGCCGCATCGCGGTCTTGCCGGGCTGGTCGATCGCCGAGTGCCAGAAGGAGATTTTGGCGTGCGTGTCGGCGGCGGCGCGCGATCATCGCTTCCTCTCCAACAATCCGCCGCAGGTCGAATGGTCGGGCTTCCTGTCGGAAGGCTACGAGCTGGTCAACTCCGAGGCACCGGAAGCTGCCTTCGCCAAGGCGCACCAAGTCATCTATGGCGGCGCGGTGGAAGACCGCGCCTTCACCGCGTTGACCGACACGCGCTTCTACGGCTTGAACCACAACATCCCGAGCCTCTGCTTCGGCGCCACCGGCGCGGCGATGCACGGCTTCAACGAATATGTCGAGCTGGAGTCGCTACGGAAAGCGACCAAGGCGATGGCGCTGTTCATCGCGGAATGGTGCGGCTTGGAGAAGGCGTAGCCTCGTTCTCCCTATGCCATTGCAATCATAGTCTTGTGCGTGATTGCGCAACAAATTCGCTGTCGTCCCGGCGAAAGCCGGGACCCATAACCACAAATCTTGGTTGATGAGCAGCGCTGCAACGACGAGTCCCGATCACAACATTAGCCGCGGAGTATGGGTCCCGGCCTTCGCCGGGACGACGCTGGAAGGCTCAATGCCCCGCCCACAACGCCTTCACGATCGCATCGAGCCCATCGGTCAGCGCGGCGGGGCCGGGCTGCAGGATGATCGGCGACTTGATCTCGACGATGCGGTCGTTGCGTACCGCCGGGATGTCGCTCCAGCCCTCACGCTTGCGGATGCGGTCGGGCACGACCTTCTTGCCGCACCAGGACGCCAGGATCACGTCGGGCATCGCCGCACGCACAGCGTCAGGCGTGACGATGCGATCCTTGGCCGCCTTGTGCGCGCGCAAATGCGGCAGCGCATCGGTGCCACCGGCGATCTCGATCAGTTCAGACACCCAGCCGATGCCGCTGATCAGCGGATCGTCCCATTCCTCGAAATAGACTTTTGGCCGCGGTGCTCCACGCGGCGTTGCCGCGATCGTGGCCAGCCGCTGTGCGAGGTTCTGCGCGAGCCGGTCGGCGCGGTCGGCGGCACCGACCATCGCGCCGAGGCCGCGGATCATCGCGAGGATGCCGGCGACGTCGCGCTGGTTGAAGACGTGGACGGCGACGCCGGCGCGCACGAGATCGGCGACGATGTCGGCCTGCAGATCGGAGAAGGCCAGCACCAGATCAGGATCGAGCGCCAGGATCTTTGGCATGTCGGCGGAGATGAACGCCGACACGCGCGGCTTCTCGCGGCGGACCTGCGGCGGCCGCACGGCATAGCCGGAGACGCCGACGATGCGGTCCTGCTCGCCGAGCAGATAGAGCGTCTCGACCGTCTCTTCGGTCAGGCAGACGATCCGGCGGGGAGGGAAGTCGCGCATCGATGACGATATGCAGACTCGGCGGCACGTTGTCACGGATGTCATGACGTCATTCGCGCCATTACCTCAGACGTCATTGCCGGGCCCGCTCAGGCAATCCATCATGCCGATATCAACCTCGAAGAAGGCCACGAAGCAGGGAGTGCCCATGACGCCGCTCGAAAAGATCCAATCGATGAAGATGCCGTTTGCTGAACTGAAGGGCGTCACCTTCACCGAGGCCGACCAGGACCGGGTGGTCGCGAAAATGGTGGTGCGGCCGGACCTCTGCACCCTCCGCAACACGATCCATGGTGGCGCGGTGATGGCCTTTGCGGATTCGGTCGGCGCCGCCGCGACCGTGATCAACCTGCCGGAGGACGCCAAGGGCACCACGACGCTGGAGAGCAAGACCAACTTCATCGGCGGCGCCAAGGAGGGGTCGACCGTGATTGCGACCGCGACACCGGTTCACCGGGGGCGGCGGACCCAGGTGTGGCAGACCAGGCTGGAGACCGAAGACGGCAAGCTGGTCGCGGTGGTGACCCAGACACAGCTGGTACTATGATGGGGCGATAATGTGATTTTCTAATCACCACATGCCTTAATTGAATGAATCTAGGTACTTGAATTTTATGGTGCGTCGCACAATATAGGAGTTGCTAGGGACCCGACGCCTCCTCGAGGGCTACCAAGAGGAGTTATGAAATGAACTATGATTCCATTCGTCCGACGCCCGCCAAGGGCACCGTGCGGACGTTGAGCCAGCAGGAAGAGCTTCCGCTGCTGCGCGATCACCTGTTGCGGCTGGATCGCACCAGCCGTCATGATCGCTTTCATGGCTTCATCGACGATAGCTTCATCCGCCGCTACGCCGAGCGCTGCGCCAATGACGGCACCGTCATCATCGCCTACTTCGAGGATGGCGTGGTCCGCGGCGCGGCCGAATTGCATCCCCCGGAGCAGTCACCGGATGCCCAGCCCGAAATCGCCTTCAGCGTCGAGCGGTCGGCGCGTCGGAAGGGCGTCGGCAGCACCCTGTTCCGCAAACTGATCGCCGAGGCGCATGCCAAGGGCTACGGCAGCCTGCGCATCACCACCGGCGCACAGAACGATGCGATGCGGGCGCTGGCCACCAAGTTCGGTGCCCAACTGACCTTCCGTCATGGGGAGTCGACCGGCAGCATCGACCTGAGCGAGCAGCAGCAGCCCGAAGCGGCGCCGGCTGCCGCGGTGACGCCGGTCGAGGCCGCGCGCGCGATCGTCGACATGAACCGCGCCTATTGGCGCATGGTGATGCAGATCTCCGGCTGGGGCCGGGCGGCCTGAGCCGGTAGCGTTTCCAAGCGAAGGTGATACCGGTTCGCGTGAAGGAAACGCGTCCAACAAGAATCTTAAATCAAACGAAAAAGGGCAATCCATTCAATGGATTGCCCTTTTTCTTTCAGCAATTGGATGGCGCTTCTCAGGTGCCGGTGCGCTTGTCGGTCGCAAAGCGGCGGACCACGCGGCGCTCGACCACAACGGAGCGCTGCGCGCCCTGTTCGCCGGCGATGACGCGGGTTGCCGTGCCGGTCCGGGCACTGACGCGCGCAGTCTTCCTCACCTCGGCGAGCACATCGTCATAGGGCAGCCCCATCAGGGCCGACGCGATCTCGGCCTGGGCCTCCACGTCATCGGTGATGCCGATGGCAGCGAAGATTGCTTCCTCCAGCGTCGGGGGATCATGCCGCACGCGCCGGGTGCCATACTTGGTATTCCAGTCTCCGCTCATCGCCGCCTCATCTTTGAATCGCGGGAGATACGTAAGGTCCCCAATGTTGCATTGCAATATGAATGTGAGATGGCAATCCAGCCATGCAGCTAGAGTCTCTCAATCTTGTGAGCGTCATAAAGTTCGATGGTGGTCGCCGCAGCCGCGAGAGATTGCAGCGAGCGGACGAAATCGCGTGACGCAGGGACCGCGAAATGCGCAGCCAGCGCGTCGCGGTCGGCCCATTGCTCGAAGAACACCAGCCTGAGCGGATTCTCGCAGTCGACATGAACCGCATGCGAGATGCAGCCGGGCTCGGTGCGCGAGCGATGGACATGCTCGAGGCTCAAGCGCCGCACCTCGTCGAACGAGTCGGGGCGGGCGGTGACGCTGCCGGTGACGACGATCATGATATCCCCCTCCAATGCGCGATGAAGCCAAGTCATCATCGCGCTTTAGGTTCTTGTTTGAGCATGATCTTTTCGGAAAACCGCTTCGCACTTTTCCGGATCATGCTCTACGGGGTGGCTTCTGCCCCGGATGCACTCATCTGTTGCTGCGGCCAGCGCTTCAGCGCGGCGCGACCGGCATCGGTCAGCACATAGATGCCGCGCTCGGCGCGATCGAACCAGCCATAGACGTTATGCAGCAGGATCTTGCCGGCGTCGGGAATGTCGGCCCGCAGGTCGCGGACCCGCCGCGGCCCATCCGAAAGCGCCGAGGCGCAGGCCAGCGCCTGCTGCCGGTAGGCGGTCATGATCGGCGCCCGCGTCGATCCGCCCATCGCGGGATCGCCCTTGCGCTTCCGGTGCTCGGTGATCAGCCGTGAACGTTTCTTCGGATTGCGGCGGGGCGCCGCGGTCGGCGGTGGCACCAGCACCTCGACGTCGCCGCGATCGGTCACGCCGAGCATGCCGAAGCCGAGCCGCCGGCACAGATTGCGATAGCGCGCGTCGCTCTCGCGGCCCTTGCCTCGGGCCGACACCTTGGCTGCGATCCACACCTCGTCGGCGGCGCCGGCGCGATCGACCGCCTGCAGGATCAGTTCCAGATTGAAGGCGAGCTTGAGTTCACCGATCACGACGACTGGTGGATCATCGCCGCTCAACGCCACGAGATCGCAGCCGCCGATCTCGCCCTTCACCGTGAAGCCGAGCTTTTCCAGGAAGCTTTTGACGGGCAGATAAAGCGCGGTTTCCAACAGGCAGGCTCCTGCGGCATCCGGCCGCGACTCGGTGCGCCAGCATAGCGCGGAATTGCGCCCGCCGAGGCGGATGGAATTTGCTCAAGGCACGGCCGAGCGGCTATTGTCGGAACCGGGACCAGGGCAGCTCATGATCCGGAACGGGCTCTATCACATCACCGTCGAATTTCTCGACGGCGTCTCTGGTGGTAACCAGGGTGTCATGGTGCTGCGCGACGGACAGATGCGCGGCGGCGACTCGTTTTTCTTTGCCTATGGCAGCTACACCGCAGCCGATGGCAAGTGGAAGGGCGAGGTCACCAACGAGGAGCATTCGCCGACCTATGGCGAGCGCCCGGTGTGGGAACGCAAGGTGGTCACGATCGGATTTACCGGCACCTATACCGATCAGACCGCCGAAGGTGACGGCATGGCGCTCGCCGGCAAGCAGAGCATCCGCTTCAGGTCGAAACTGCGGCTGCTGGTTGCGGACTAAACCCGCCCGTTCACCGGCAGCAGCGCGCCGGTGACGGCGCTCGCGGCATCGCTGGCGAGGAACAGGATCACCTCGGCGAGCTCCTTCGGCGTCACCCATTTGGAGATGTCGGCCTTCGGCATCGCGGCGCGATTGGCTGCAGTGTCGATGATCGAGGGCAGCACCGCGTTGACCGTGACCTTGCCCTTGAGTTCCGCGGCGAGTGACTCCGTGAGGCGGTGCACGCCGGCCTTCGAGGCGGCGTAGGGACCCATGCCGGAGGCGGCCTGCAAGGCGCCGAGTGCGCCGATATTGATGATCCGTCCGGCGCCCGACTTGGTGAGATGCGGGATGGCGGCGCGCGAGGTGTTGAGCGCCGTCATCACGTTCATCGCATACATGCGCTGCCAGGTTGCCGGGTCGCCGTCGCTGACCGCCTCGAAGGTAAAGCCGCCGGCGATGTTGATCAGCCCGTCGAGCCGGCCGAAATGCGCGGCCGCCTTGTCGATCGCGGCGGTCGCCTGCGCGGTGTCGGTGAGGTCGACACCGCCCAGCTCGATATGGTCGGCCGTCGCCGCAAGCGTGGACGCCGCATGATCGATGCCGGCGACACGCGCGCCGCGCGCCAGCGCCTCTGCGGCGACCACTTTGCCAAGCGCGCCGAGGGCGCCCGTGATGACGATGGCTTTTCCGTGCATGGCGGTCTCCGCATTCGCGAGCAAACGAATGCCCACTATGATCAGGCGGAATTCATTTGCAATGCCGCCAATTTCGCCTCCTACTGCGCGTATTCATCAATTCATTCGCCTCAAGGATGTTTGCGATGCCGACACCCAGACCGTGCGAAACCCATCTCGACCTCGTCAAATTCGGACATAAGCTGCCGCACTTCGCGGATGCGCTCCGGCATCAGCGCAAGATCAAGCTGGTGGCGCTCGGATCGTCGTCGACCGCGGGCGCCGACAACATCCTGCCATTCCCGCCGCGGCTCGAAATGCTGCTGCGGCAACGCTTCTTCGGCCGGATGATCGACGTGATCAATCGCGGGATCGGCGGCCAGGAGGCGCCGGAGGAGTATTCGCGCATCGAGTCCGACGTGACGGTTGAGGCGTCGGTGCTGGTGATCTGGCAGGTCGGCACCAACGCCGTCTACAAGAACTACAATCCCGCCGAGGTGCGCGCGACGCTGGAGGCCGGGCTCGACGTGCTCGCGGCGCTTCCGCTTGACGTCGTCGTGATGGATTCCCAGTACACGCAGGCGATCGTCGGGACGGAAGCTGCGCTCAATCTCGCCAACGTGATCATGCCGATGATCGCCGAAGTGACTGCAAGCAGGAAGGTGAACCTGTTCAGCCGCTTCGCGCTGATGAAGCGCTGGGCCGATGACGGGATTCCGCTTGGCGAGCTCGACGATGGCGGACAGCTTCACACCAGCGAGTGGGCGACCAATTGCGTGACCCAGTCGCTGTTCGGCGCGATCGACGACGCATTGAAGCCGGAGGCGATCACGTGACGCCGACTACGTAAGACTACGGGGTCGGGCCGGTTGGATAAAATTTGCAGTAGTTCCGTAAGTCGTTTGCAGAATCCTTTCCTTAGAAGCGGAACTCCAGCCAAGGTAGGGGTTATGCGAATGGGAAATCTTCCGGACCACGGTTTACCGCTCGTTCAGCTTAAGGAGCAGCGGCGCGATCTCGTGGTGGCGCTGCAAAATCGCAAGGGACCAGTGGGCAGCTGGGAATTGATGCAGATCGCGGCGATCCAGCAGGCGATCTCGGCGTTCGAGGATGTGATTGCCGATCTCGATGCGGAGCTCGAGCTCGAGGCCGCAGCGGCCTGAGCTTTTCGGCTTGGCCGCGTTTTCTTCACGCGAACCGGTATCCACGTCGCTCGAAAACGCTGTCGCGCGAACTGATCAGGCCTGCAGGTAGCGGCCTTCAAGCGCCTTGCGCTCGGCTTGGCCGAGCCCGAGGCCTTCGCGGAAATAACCGTCGAGGCTGCCGTAGTCGGCATCGATCGCCTCGAATGCAGCCTCCAGAAACGCCGCGCGCACGGTGCCGAGCACCTGCTTGATATCATCGGGCAACTCGGTGCTGTGGGCCGGGTCGCGCTTGTAGAACTGGTTGGTCAGGAGATAGTCGTCGGCGATCACCTGATCGGACACGCCGAGCGCGTGCAGGATCAGCGCGCAGGCAAAGCCGGTGCGGTCCTTGCCGGCGGTGCAGTGGATCACGAGCGGCGCCCGGTCTTCCAATAGATGGGCGAACAGCGTGCGGTAGCGCGCGGTGTTGTCCTGCACATAGCCCCGATAAGAATCCCGCATCACGTCGATCGCATCGGCTTCCGAGAGCTGACGGTTGCCGGCGATCGCGCGCAGCGAAGCCACCACAGTCGGCTCGACGGGGAGTGAATGCACGGTGACGTCGTTCATGCCGCACAGCGCCTCGGCGCGCTCGGCGACGCCGCGAAAATCGAACGCGCTCCTGACCCCGAGCGAGCGCACCACGGCGACGTCGTGCTCGGTGAGATGCGCAAGATGGTTGGAGCGGAAGATCTGGCGCCAGCGCACCGTCCGCCCGTCGCGTGTCTGGTAGCCGCCGAGGTCGCGAAAATTGCTGGCGCCGGCGAGATTGAGATGACGGGCAGGGGCTTCGGACATCGGGCGGGCCTGTTGCAGCTGATGAGGTCTTGGCGCAGGAATAGCGGCGCAGACAGGTCTATAACCGGCCCGTTGGGGGGAGAATATGACTTATCGCGGGGGCGCCATTGTCATCGGCGCAATTCTTTTCGAGCTCTTTGGTTCCGCGAACGTGTCGGCGCAGTCCGCCTTCCGGAATTATCACTGTGCCGACGGCACGCAGTTCATTGCCGGGTTCTTCAACGGGGATACGCGCGCGCATCTGCAACTCGACGGCAAGGCGGTGACGCTGAAGAAGCGCCTGTCGTTGACGGGCTCGCGCTACAAGGGTGGCGGGGTCACGCTTGAGATCAACCGGGCCGGGCTTGCCAGGCTCCGGCACGCGAGGCGGCCGGCGACGACCTGCGAGCTGGCATGAAAAAAGGGCCGAAACGCTCGCGTTCCGACCCTTGTTATTGCTCTGCTGCTGTCTGACGTTTTTGCGTCACGCCCCTCGATCGCATCGGCATCAGTGATCGCGGCCCGGCTTGGCGTCGTCGATGGCCGCCTGATGGTACCAGCTCTCGCTGCAGGCCGAGGTCTCGACTTCAGCGGCGAGTTCGAGCGCGGTCCGCGTCTCGCCGTAGCGGCGTCCGCCGAGCGCCGCGCGGCCCCCTGCCGGGAATTGATAGATCGTTGCCGATCCCTGGATCGGTCCTTGGCTTTGGCCCGTGGTGATCATGTCAAAGTCTCCTTTGGCCGGAGCGAGCCTCCATGGTGCGCCCGACTCATTCGCGTGTGGTTACCGTAGTTTCGATATCGGCCCGGGCTGGGCGGGGTGCAAGTGACCAAGAAATAGTCATTGTTTGGCTAATTCGTAGGCAGATTCGGGTTTGCTTCCTGTGAGGCAGGATGCAGCTGACCAACGCTTGAGCCGTGACGGTGGTTGCAGGGCGCCCGACCGTTGGACACGAACTGTCACATGGCGCTGCCGCCACATTAAGCGGCAGGCGATGCCGTAGCCGAATTTGCTGCAGAAACGGGCGGCGGAGGGCGCTGAGAGAAGATTTTGACTGACCGCGGCGCATGCCAGCCGCGCTGCTATGTCGCAGAAAAAAATGCGATGTCCGCTGTGGACATCCGCGACCGGGCGGGCGCCGCAGTGCAGCGACTGGCATTTTAATTGCTTAGTAGGAGCCGGCCGATGGTGGCCGGGTACGCGTGCGGCGGCCGACTGGCTTTCGGTTCCTCACGGTTTTGCATCATCAACAGAGAGGTTCAATGACCAAGTACAAGCTCGAGTATATCTGGCTCGACGGATATACGCCGACGCCGAGCCTGCGCGGTAAGACGCAGATCAAGGAATTCGCGTCGTTCCCGACCCTCGAACAGCTTCCGCTGTGGGGCTTTGACGGTTCGTCCACCCAGCAGGCTGAAGGCCACAGCTCTGACTGCGTGCTGAAGCCGGTCGCCTGCTATCCCGACGCCGCGCGCGAGAACGGCGTGCTGGTGATGTGCGAAGTCATGATGCCCGACGGCAAGACGCCGCATGTCTCGAACAAGCGCGCCACCGTTCTGGATGACGAAGGCGCTTGGTTCGGCTTCGAGCAGGAATACTTCTTCTACAAGGACGGCCGTCCGCTCGGCTTTCCGGAAGAGGGTTATCCGGCGCCGCAGGGCCCGTACTACACCGGCGTCGGCTACAAGAACGTCGGCAGCGTCGCCCGCAAGATCGTCGAAGAGCATCTCAATCTCTGCCTCGCCGCCGGCATCAACCACGAAGGCATCAACGCCGAAGTGGCTAAGGGCCAGTGGGAATTCCAGATCTTCGGCAAGGGCTCCAAGACCGCCGCTGACCAGATGTGGATGGCCCGCTACCTGATGCTGCGCCTCACCGAGAGCTACGGCATCGATATCGAATTCCATTGCAAGCCGCTCGGCGACACCGACTGGAACGGCTCGGGCATGCACGCCAACTTCTCGACCAAGTACATGCGCGAAGTCGGCGGCAAGGAGTACTTCGAGAGCCTGATGAAGGCCTTCGACAAGAACCTGATGGATCACATCGCCGTCTACGGCCCGGACAACGACAAGCGCCTGACCGGCAAGCACGAGACCGCGCCCTGGAACAAGTTCAGCTACGGCGTGGCTGACCGTGGTGCCTCGATCCGCGTGCCGCACTCGTTCGTCAACAACGGCTACAAGGGCTATCTGGAAGACCGCCGCCCGAACTCCCAGGGCGACCCCTACCAGATCGCTTCGCAGATCCTGAAGACGATCTCCGAGGTTCCGACCGGCGCCAAGGCTGCGGCTTAAATGGCTGCGGCCTAAGCTGCTATCGGACCCGGATGGAGCCATCCGGTACCGCAAATCGGGTCCGCCAGGGTGACAGCCTTGGCGGACCTTCGCTATTTAGCGATACCCTTTGCAGGTGGCGTTCCGCCGAAACCGGTTTCGCTGCGTTATGAACCGCGCTAGATAACGGGTACATCTTGGCTGCCGGGGACGCGGCGCTTGTTTGAGGGGTTTTACAAGGTCCGGTTCGAACTCGGCGGCGCCGTCGGCCGCAGCGTGATGTATGTCGGCGACGGCAAGATGCTGGGCGGCAATTCGGCGTTCGCCCATATCGGCACCTACCAGAAAGCCGGCGACGAGGTCGCAGTCGAGATCCAGACCGTCCGCCACAACCCCGATCCGAACTACCGCGCGATGGCCGGTACCGATGACGCCACGCTGATTGCCAAAGGCCGGCCGGACGGCGAACTTTATCGCTTCAAGGGCGAATTGACGGAGTTGCCCGGCGTGCCGTTCCAGTCGGTGATGACGCCGATCACCGGGGAGGACATCCCGATCGCGGGCGGGGTCGGCGAGGGCGGCGTTATCAACGGGCTCTATTCGATCCACATCCGCGTGCTCGACGGGGTCGACGGCGGCCTCACCGGCGTGATGCTGCTGAACAACGGCCGCATCCTCGGCGGTGACGCCTTCTTCTACTATCTCGGCACCTACACCTCCGAGAAAGGCCGCTGGAAGGGCCAGATCCTCAATCAGGAGCACACTTCGGCGATGGGCGAGAATCCGATCTTTGGCGGCCACGAGGTCGGGATCGGCTTTGCCGGCACCTGCGACGCCGAGGGCGCCGTGCTGGAGGCGACCGCGCTTGCCGGCAAGCGCAGCCTGCGCCTCACGGCCGCGCTCAAGCTGATGCGCCGGGCATAGGCATATGAGCAATTCGGTTCGCGTTCTTTCGACGCTGGCGCTGAGGGGCGCGGTCGCGCGGCTTGCCGCCGCCTATCAGGCGGCGAGCGGCGTTGCGATCGACGCCGATTTCGCCCCGACGCTGGCACTGCTCGAACGCCTGCGCGGCGGCGAGGGCGCCGACCTCGTGATCCTGACCCGCGAGGGCCTCGATGAGATGATCGGCGAGGGCCGCGTTGCGCGGGAAAGTGCTGTCGATCTCGCGCGCTCCTATGTCGGCGTCGCGGTGAAGGCGGGGGCCGCGCATCCCGACATCGCAACCGAAGCCGCGCTGCGTGCGGCGCTGCTCGGTGCGCGGGCGGTGGCCTATTCGCGGCTCGGTGCCAGCGGCATCCTGTTCGCGCAGCTGATCGCGCGTCTCGGCATTGTGGAGGCGATCAACGCGCGGGCGGTGATCATTCCGAGCGGCTTCACCGCCGAGAAGCTCGTCACTGGCGACGCCGATCTCGCAATCCAGCAGGTCAGCGAGTTGAAGCAGATCGAGGGCATCGAGGTCGTCGGGCCGATTCCGCTGGATCTGCAGACCCCGGCGGTGTTCTCCGCCGGCCGCATGGCAGCGTCGCCGCTCGCGGCGGCCGCCGATCATCTGCTGCGCTATCTGTCGTCAGCCGATGTCGCGCCGGTGCTGCGCGAGACCGGGCTCGAGCCTTGAATTCGCCCGCACCGCGACGCAACCTGCTGGTCATGTTCAAACCACTTCACGCAATTGTCTTCGCTGTGGCGCTGGCCGCGCCCGTGCTTGCCCACGCGCAATCGGCCGACCTCGTGCTGTGCGACCGGCTTGCCGCCGATCCCACCGATCCCGACAAGCCGGCCGACGTGAAGGGCGTGCCCGACATCGCGTCGGCCGACATCGCGACCGCGATCAAGTACTGCGCGGTGGCCGCACGATCGTCGCGCCGCGCGATGTACGAGCTCGGCCGGGCCTATGCCGCCAACCGGCAGACGGCGGAAGCCGCAAGCGCGTGGCGCAAGGCGGCCGACAAGGGCTCGACATCGGCGATGGTCGAGCTCGGCGTGCTCTACGGCAACGGCACCGGCCTCGCCAGGGACGAGGCGCAGGCGCGCAAATTGTTCGAGCGCGCGGCGCAGGCCGGCAACGCGCGCGGCGTCAGCAATCTTGCCGCGCTCGGCGGCGGCGGCGGCGCGGCGGCGGATCCGGCACGCGCGCGCGAATTGCTCGCCAAGTCCGCCGAGACCAATGCCGAAGCGCAGTACCAGCTCGGCATGATGCTGGCCGAAGGCAAGGGCGGCGCGCAGGACGATGCCGGCGCGCGGGCGCTGTTCGAGAAGGCCGCCGCGCAGAACCATCCCGGCGCGCTGGAGCGGATGGGCGCCTTCGCGCAGGCCGGTCGCGGCGGGCCGAAGGATAGCGATGCCGCAAAGGCCTATTACGAGCGGGCGGCGGCGCTCGGCGACGAGGATGCGAAGAAGGCGCTGGAGCGGGCCCGCTGTCCCTATGTCATCAAGGACAAGCGCGGCAATGCCGTGACCAATCTCTGCTTCTAACCGAACTGGAATGCTCGCCGCGGCATGTCGTTGACATGCGAATGGCATTGGCGAGGCGCTGCGATGATCCGCAAACTAAGTTCCGGCGAGTACCGGCTCTATTCCCGCAAGGTCAATCCGAAGACCGGCAAGCGCCGCAATCTCGGCACCTTCAAGTCGCGCGCGGCGGCGGAGAAGCACGAGCGCGACGTGCAGTATTTCAAGCGCCACTAAGCGCGATGAGATTTGGGTAAATCGTCATCGCGCTTTAGCTCTTTGTTTGAGCATGATCTTTCGGAAAACCGCTTCGCACTTTTCCGGATCATGCTTTAGTTCGGACGCTGCGTCGTTACGGAGGCGGGCAGGCCGCGCCGGTTTTCACCCAGGCCTCGACCAGCGCGCCGGCCTGCGCCTGCGTGCCCGGTGCCGGTGCGCGGCCGAAGCCGGGATGCCAGGCCCAGCCCACCAGCGTGTCCTTGCCGATATGCTCGACCAGCTCCTCGACCGTGCGGCCGCCATTGCGCGCGGGGTCGCGGATTTGTGCGCATATCTCGCCGACGGTCTTGCCGGCCCATGCCATCTCGCGCGGCGCAAGGTGCCATTCCGGATGGCCCGGCACCCGACCGGGATCGAAATTGGCGTGCTGGTGACAGATCGAGCAGCGCATGGCGTCCTTGCCGTGGCCGTCGGCACCGCGCGTCACCGGTGGCTGATGCATGCGGCTGATATCGCCCTGCCGCGAGCTGTCGCCGGCGGGATGGCAGTTCGTGCAGCGCGGATGCGTCAGAACCTTGCCGAGCTCGGTGAAGATCGCCGCCGAGCGCTGCTCGACATTCTCGATGCCGGCAAAGCTGTCCGGCGCGGCGAGGGCGTGGCTCGCGCTCTCCGACGCCGCGTAGCCTGCGCACAGGCTGGTCGCAAGCGCCGTCAGCACCGCAACGACCCGAAACCGCGTTTCCGATGGCATTGCTCGCGCGCTCACTTGCTGGCGGTCAGATAGCGGTTGGAATCGGCGAGGATCACGTCGCGCACCGCCTGGTGATACTTGATGTAGCCGGTGCAGCGGCACAGATGGCCGTCGAGCGCATCCGCAATGACGCTCTCGAGCTGGTCCCGTGCCACCGGCGTCTTCGCCAACCGTTCGAGCAGCACTTGGCCCTCGTTGAGGAAGCCGGCCGTGCAATAGCCGCACTGGAACGCGAAGTGGTCGATGAAGGCGCGCTGCAACGCCGACAGTTCGCCGTGCCTGGCGTGGCCCTCGACGGTGCGGATCGCCTTGCCGTCGAAATTCGCCGCCGGCACCACGCAGGTCGGGGTGGTGTAGCTCGTGCCGTCGGGATTATCGATGATAACGGCACAGCTCAGGCATTGCGCGGCGCCGCAGCCGAACTTGGTGCCGGTCATCCCAAGCATTTCCCGAAGGAAATCGTTCATCGAGAGGTCGTCACGGACCTCTATCGGGCCGTGCTTCCGGCCGTTGATGGTGAGGTTGAGCGTCGTCACGCCAGCGCTCCCTTGAGCAGGCTTGTTGTCACCGGCAATGAGCGGAAGCGGTGACCGGTGGCATCGTTGATGGCGTTGAGCAGCGCCGGCACGATCGGGATCATCACCACCTCGGCCATGCCCTTCGGCGGCTCGTCCGGCGTCAGTGGCGGCAGCATCTCGATCTCGAGATCGTGCAGCGGCAGGTCGGAGCCGCGCGCGATCAGGTACTGGCCGAGATTCCACTGCCCGTTGCCGGGCCCGCCTTCGAACGGCGGCAGGGTTTCCAGCAGGGCGTAGCCGACGCCCATCGCGAACCCGCCATGCGACTGGCCGAGCACCACTTCAGGCACCAGCGCCTGGCCGCATTCGAACACGCTGTAGGCCTTGGTGATGCGCAAAATACCGGTCGCGCGCTCGATCTCGACGCGGACCAGCGTGCCGCACATCGAGGTGTAGGCGGTGCCGATCCGGTTGTTGTCGGTCGGCGGGAATTTCACGCTTGTTCGGTCAATCCGCTCGAACTGGCTCCGGCCGCGACGAACAGCGAGCGCGTCGATCTCGGCGCGGTACTGTTCGCCGAACAGCGGGAAGCGGGCGCGCGACCAGGCCCAGCGCGAGAAGCTGTGCGCGATGGCGCCGGTGACGAAGCCGCGCGTATGCGCGGTCGCGGCAAGCTTTGCCAACGGCAGCGGTGCGAGATCATCGAGCACGAGCTGTCCGTCCTGCCAGCGCGCTCTGTCCCATTGCCGGGCGCGGGGATCGGCCTTGCCGATGTGCCAGAGCTCGAGCGCCGCCGGCCACAGGCCGAAGCGGAAGATGACGCGGGCCGCCTCGGCCGAGGAGTGGGTGCCGACATGGGCGCCGATCGACGCGCTGGTCGCCGAGCTGATCGCAGGCACCCAGCGCGGATTCTTCTCGGCGATATCCTGGGTCTTCTGATCCATGGTGTAGGGATCGCCCGAGGTGACCAGGCCAAGCGCGTCATAGCTGTCGACGCGGGAGACGGCGACCTCGTCGGCGACGGCGCCGAGATGGCTAGCGACCCGGTTGGCGAGCGCGGTGCCGACGCCATTGCCCATCTCGACGTGGTCGCAGTGGATCGCGATCCGTCCCTCGGGATCGATCTCGACCCGGCCGAGCGAGCAATCCGCGCCGGAGCCGTAGTCCTTGGTGACGCAGGCGACGCCGGTGCCGACCAGCCGTCCCTCCGGCGCCTTCTGCTTGAAGTCGGCGCGCTGCCGCCAGATCGGATGCGTCTCGAGCTTGTCGAGGATGTCTGGCGTGCGCACCGATACGATGTAGGGATTGCCGGTCATGGTCCGGCCGTTCTGCTTCAGCGCATTGTTGCGCCGGAATGCGATCGGATCGACCTTGAGCTCGCTAGCCGCCTCGTCGATCAGGACTTCGAGCGCGGTCATGGTCTGCAGTGTGCCGTAGCCGCGCATCGAGCCTGCGGTGACGCCGCGCGAATGCAGCGCCACGGTGGTGACGTCGACCTTGGGGATGTCGTAAATGCCGATCGCGGCGGTCGCGGCGACGACCGCGACATTTGCCGAGAAGTTGGCGAGCCCGCCGCCGTCGAGTACATGGTCGGCGGCGAACGCGGTGATCTTGCCGCTCGCGCGATCGATGCCGATCCGCGAGCGCATCTTGATCGGGTGGCGTTTGATGCCGCCCTGGAACTGCTGGTAGCGGTCCTGCGCCAGCCGCACCGGCCGGCCCGGGAAGAACATCGCCGCCAGCGCCACGTAAAGCACGAACGGGGTATGGTCGCGGCCGCCGAAGCCGCCGCCGACATGGGCGAACTGCGCGTTGATGTGCGAGGGCCGGAACGGCGGACGGGCCTTGCCGAGCATGAAGGCGATCGACTCGGTCGCCTCATAGGGCGACTGCACGCCGAGCACCAGTTCGAGATTGCCGCTGTTGTCGCTGTACCAGGCGAGCCCGCTCTCCGGCTCCAGGAACATCGGATCGACCGACTGGGTCTCGAACTCGCGGTCGAGCACGAGCTGTGTCGGATCGTCCTTGGCGAGTTGGGCGCGGATCGCTTCGCCATGGGTCGCGGCCTTGGCGTAGTCGGCCTTGGTCTCCTTGGCGAGCGGCAGCCAGACCGGCAGCGCCGCGTTCTGGATGCGGCTCGGCGAAACCCAGCCGGCCTGGATCGGCGAATAGAGGTCGGGGGCGTCAGGCGTGGCGCCCGCCACGCGCGTGAAGCGATACGCGCCGTAGTTCGGCAGGATGACCGGCCCGGTCTCGTCGCCGAATTTGACGAAGCCGCCGTCGCGCAGCGCGAGGCGCGCGCGGTCGAAAGCGTCGAACTGCTCGAAGATCAACAGCGCGACCGGCTGTCCGAGATAGAGCGGCGTCTTGCCGACCGGGCAGAACAGGTCGCCGGTGTAGAATTCCGGGACCCGCGTGCCGATCCGGTCGAGATCGGCAGCGGTCACGACAACCGACGGCTTTGCAGGACCATCGAGGCGGGCGAGGTCCATGCCGGCATAGACATGCGTTGCGTCATCGGCGCGGACCAGGATGGCGTGCGCGGTCGTCGCGGGCCAGCCCGGCATGTCGGCGGCGCGAAAGTCTGACGCGTAGAGCTTTGCGCCGGTGACCTTGGCCACACCGTCGACACGGCCGGCGCCCTTTTCCGCCGGATTGAAATGGCCGCGCCCGGGCAGCGTCTCGCGGCTCGCGAAAGCCGGTTCCTTCGCCAGCGCCAGATGCGACAGGCTGACCGAGATGCCGCCTGCCGACAACCATTTCACGAACTCGCGTCGCGAAGGCCGCATGGTCTGATCTTTCATTGACACCTCGACGACGGCATATCGCGCCGGGGTTTAAAATTTGGTGCAATACACGCGTAAGTATTGCGGCATAGCGAGCGCAACCGCAACGCCGCAATAGGTCGTAGCTGCCTCACTTGCAGCTTTGGCCTCACTTGAGGTCGGCGATGGTGGCCGGTCCCGGACCCGGCGTGATCAGCGTCGGCCACTGCTTGGAACCGAACGGCACCAGCGGCGGCAGGAAGGCGGTCATGCCGCGCTTCTTGGTCTCGGCGATGATCGCCTCGCGCGCATCGCCCCCCATCAGCTCATAGTCCATCAGGTGATAGCTGCCGAAGAACAGCGCGCCGACCGAGCGATCGGCGATAATCCGGGTCAGCGACTCCAGCATGTCCGACGGCGTCGTGGTGAAGGAGATCGTCTCGATCAGCATCAGGCGGCTGTTGATGGCGTCAGGCCCGAAGAACTGCGCCAGCACGCTGAAGATCACGTTGTTCTGCCGCGCCACATAGATCGTGTTGCTCGCGCCATAGGTCTTGTCCCAGTCGGCGCCGAGTTGCGACTTCCAGTCGGCCATGACCGTCATCCAGTGCGCGACCTGGGTCTGCGCGGCCCAGGCGACGTTCTTGGCGAGCAGCGGCGCCTGCTTCTTGCCGAACGCCTCCAGCGTCGCGAAGGGGATCGCGCCGGCGGTGAGGCATTCATCCATGAAGGCGATGTTGTTCTTGAGGATGGCGCGGTTGTTGTCGCGCCAGTCCGCCTGCATCGGCGTGGCATCGAGCCCGTCGAGCGCCGACTGCATCCGGCTGCGATAGGCCTGCATCGACCCGCGCCATGCCTTGTCGTCGGGATTGTTGACATAGGGGCCGACCACCTCGGCCAGCGCCATCGTGCTGTGGCCGACCGATTTGAGCAGCTGATAGACGATCGGCACCTGCGGCGCTTCGGTCGGCGGCTTGCCCGGCCGGTACAGGATCAGACGGCCGCCGGCGCCGGAGAACAGGCCGAGGATCACGGGGTGTTTGTCGAGGATGTTCTTCTGGAAGATCCGCGCCGCATCGCCATAGAGCTCGAACATGCCGGTGTTGAGCGCGAGCACGTCCTTGGTCGCGACGTCGGCCGGCGTTGATGAGGTCTTACCGGAGATCGGCCCCATATAGTCGGGCAGCGACTGGGCCAGGGCTGTGCCGCCGCTGCCGAGTAGCAGCGCCAGCGCGGCGGCCAGGCCAAAGCGATTGATCATGTGATGCTCCTCGAAGCCTCGCCTGTGTCGAGGCCGGGTGCGGCCGCGCGACCATTGGCGGAATGCGCAAATGCTTGGACACAATGAACTGGGAGAGTAGAGAACCGGCAGACCGGATCCCGCGTGACACAGCACGACGCGGGCGGTGCCTACAGCTAAGCGACGAATCGGCGGCTGTCCACACCCGGACATTGCGGGCTTGCCTGCGCCAAAAGACCCAATGGTGCGGCGTTCGGCCCGGTGCTATGTGGCGAACAGAATCAATTTTATTTTTTGGATTTTTGCGTGCTCAACGGACTTTACAAGGTCGAGTACGGCATCAACGGCGCATTCGGCCGCAGCATCATGTGCATGCATGACGGCAAGATGCTGGGCGGCAATTCGGCCTTTGCCCATCTCGGCACCTATCAGGTGACGGAAGGCGAGATCGCCGCCGAGGTGATCACCGAGCGCCACAATGACGATCCGAACTTCAAGCCGCTGATGGGCGCCGACGTCACCGTCATCAAGGTGCGCGGCAGGAGCGAGGGTTCCACCATCCTGCTCGAGGGCAAGGCCGACGCCATGCCGGACGGCGTGTTCTGGGCGAATTTGGCGCCGCTCGACGACGAGGCCTTGCCGCCGCGCGGGGCAGTCGGTCCCGGCGGCATCGTCAACGGACTGTACTCCATCCATCTCCGCGCGCTCGACGGTGTCGACGCCGGGCTTACCGGGGTCATCTTGCTGATGGACGGCCGCATCCTCGGCGGCGATGCGTTCTTCTACTATCTCGGTTCGTATTCGTCCGCGGATGGCCGCTGGCGAGGCGAGATCGTCAACCAGGAGCATACGCCGGCGAAGGGCGAGTACCCGGTGTTCGGCGGTTATGAAGTCGGCATCGGCTTTGCCGGTTCGTGCCGCGCGGACGGTGCCGAGCTCGAAGGCATCGCGCTGGCCGGCAAGCGCAGCCTTCGCCTGTCCGCCGAATTGCGGCTGATGCGCCGCGCCTGACTAGAGGTCCGTCAATCCTTGATCAAAAGCACGCCGCCGATGATCAGCGCGATGCCGGCCAGCCGTGACGCCGACACAGGGTGCTGCGCCAACCCGAACAGGCCAAAATGGTCCATCGCGATGCCCGCGAGCATTTGACCCGCAACCACCAGTGCCAGCAGGGTCGCGGCGCCGAGTGGCGGCAGCAGCAGGATCATCAACAGGATGAAGATGCCGCCGAGGACGCCGCCACTCCAGGCCCACCACGGCACAGCCGTCACCAGCTTCCAGGACGGCACCGGCTCGCGCGTCGCGACCAGCACGACCGCCATTGTCACGAGCCCACCGAGATAGCTGACGAGCCCGGCCCAGGCCGGCGAGTTGAGCGCGGACCTGAGATTGCCGTTCAGGACCTGCTGAACGGCGACGCAGATGCCGGCGCCGAGCGCGAGAAGATAGAGAAACCAGACTTGCATAAGATGCCCCAAAACCGATCATCGAACCGCTTCATGTCATATTCGATTGGCAACGATCGTGGCATGCATGAAACGCGGCACGAACCTGCGGAATGGGCTTCCACCCAGGTCCCAGATCGAATAAGAGGCCGCAAACCCTCAGTTCCCAGTCTTAGAGCATGATCCGCCTCGATAACGTCTCCAAGCAAGTCGGCCACCAGATCCTCTTCATCGAAGCCTCCGCCGCGCTCCAGAAGGGCGAGAAGATCGGTCTCGTCGGGCCGAACGGCGCCGGCAAGACCACGCTGTTCCGGATGATTTCGGGCCGGGAAATCCCGGACGAGGGTCAGGTCTCGCTCGATCGCGGCATCTCGATCGGCTATTTCAGCCAGGATGTCGGCGAGATGTCCGGCCGCAGCGCGGTCGCCGAGGTCATGGATGGGGCAGGGCCCGTCAGCGTGGTCGCGGCCGAGCTCAGGGAACTCGAGGCCGCGATGGCCGACCCCGACAAGGCCGACGAGATGGACGACATCATCGCGCGCTATGGCGAGGTGCAGCATCAATTCGAGGAACTCGACGGCTACGCGCTCGACGGCCGCGCGCGCGAAGCGCTTGCGGGGCTCGGCTTCAGCCAGGAGATGATGGACGGCGACGTCGGCAAGCTCTCCGGCGGCTGGAAGATGCGGGTGGCGCTGGCGCGCATCCTCTTGATGCGTCCGGACGTCATGCTGCTCGACGAGCCGAGCAACCATCTCGATCTCGAAAGCCTGATCTGGCTCGAGCAGTTCCTGAAGGGCTATGAGGGCGCGCTGCTGATGACCTCGCATGACCGCGAGTTCATCAACCGCATCATCAACAAGGTGGTCGAGATCGACGCCGGACAGCTCACCACCTATTCCGGCAATTACGAGTTCTACGAACAGCAGCGCGCGCTCTCCGACAAGCAGCAGCAGGCGCAGTTCGAGCGGCAGCAGGCGATGCTCGCCAAGGAGATCAAGTTCATCGAGCGATTCAAGGCGCGCGCCTCGCACGCAGCCCAGGTGCAGAGCCGGGTGAAGAAGCTCGACAAGATCGAGCGGGTCGAGCCACCGCGGCGGCGGCAGACGGTGGCGTTCGAATTCCAGCCGGCGCCGCGCTCCGGCGAGGATGTCGTCAGCCTGAAGAACGTCCACAAGGCCTATGGCAGTAAGCGCATCTATGACGGCCTCGACTTCATGATCCGTCGCAAGGAGCGCTGGTGCGTGATGGGCATCAACGGTGCCGGCAAGTCGACGCTGCTGAAGCTGGTCGCCGGTTCAACCGAGCCCGACGACGGCGCGGTCGCGGTCGGCGGCAGCGTCAAGATGGGCTATTTCGCCCAGCATGCGATGGACCTGCTCGATGGCGAGCGCACCGTGTTCCAGTCGCTGGAGGATGCGTTTCCGCAGGCCGGCCAGGGCAGTCTTCGCGCGCTCGCCGGCTGCTTCGGCTTCTCCGGTGACGACGTCGAGAAGAAATGCCGGGTGCTGTCGGGCGGCGAGAAGGCGCGGCTCGTCATGGCCAAGATGCTGTTCGATCCGCCGAACTTCCTGGTGCTCGACGAGCCGACCAACCACCTCGATCTCGCCACCAAGGAAATGCTGATCAACGCACTCGCCGAGTTCGAAGGCACGATGCTGTTCGTCTCGCACGACCGGCATTTCCTCGCCGCGCTCTCCAACCGCGTGCTCGAGCTGACGCCTGACGGCATCCACCAATATGGCGGCGGCTACACCGAATATGTCGCGCGCACCGGCCAGGAAGCGCCGGGACTGCGGAGCTAGCTCAAGCTCTCCACCGAGCGCAAAACGCCTCGACATCGCCTGACTGGAATTCCGGCAGGCGCTCCCAAATGGTCTCAGCCGGCCAGTTCCACCAGGCGATCTGCGACAGCTCGGCGGCGATCTTGCGGTTGAACCGCTCCTTGATCGGCCGGGCCGGCACGCCGCCGACGATGGTGTAGGGCGCGACATCGCGCGAGACCACCGCGCCGGCCGCCAGCACCGCGCCGTCTCCGACGGTGACGCCGGGCAGCACGATCACGCCGTGGCCGATCCAGACGTCGTTTCCGATCACGACGCGATCCGCGCGTCGGTTCCTGAAGAAGTCATGATCGCGCTCGGCGGAGGCCGTGTAGTATTCCGGGCAGTAGGTGAAGCGATGCTGGGAGGGGCGCTCGAGCGGATGATTGGGCGCACCGATCCGAACCTGCGCCGCGATCGCGCAGAAGCGGCCGATCACCGCGTCGGCGACCATGCAGCCGCTGCCGAGATAGGAGTAATCGCCAAGCTCGGTGTATTCGATCGCGGTGTCGCCGAGCACTTCGCAGCAACGTCCGACCTTGACCTCGCGCAGCTTGACCGTCGGCTCGATGACGGTTTCGGCAATCTTGGGGCGGGTCAGGCTCGGTGCGTTCATAGCGTTGTCCTCGATGCGACGAGCCGCTTCAGTCGCACAATTTCTATGACGGAGAGATGACAGGAGGAGGCCGGATCTAACGCCCGGCGAGGCGGGCGATGGTCTCGATCTCGTTGGTCCAGATGCCGCCGGAATAGCTTTCGGGCAGGCGCCGGAACAGATCGACATCGTCGATCCCGGTCGAGAATTCACCGCCCTGATAAGGCCCGAGCACGAAGACCGCGCTGTTGGCCGTGGCCATGCGGTTGAGGAGGCGGTCCGGCCATCCCCAGAGCCAGGGCGCGTAGTTGATCGGCACCAGCACGATGGCGTTGCGGCAGGCATCGGGCACGATGCCGGTCCAGCCATAGCCGATATAGCGGACGAGGCAACTCTTGAGCGCCGCGCGCGAAATGGTCCGGGTCTCCGGCGAAAGCCGCCGGATCGTCTCGATCGGCTCGTCGCCGCCATAGACCATGATCAGCTTGCGCCGTTCGGTGGGGAGCCGGTTCAAGACCGTTGCGAGCTTCTCGCCCTCGGCGGGATCGCGGCTCTTGACGTTGATCAGGAGCCGGCGATCCGGAAAGGTCTTCAGCACCTCGTCCAGCGACGGCATCAGGCTGATGCCCTTGCCGCGGAACGGGAAGGTCTTGCCGCCATCGGCGGTGTAGCCATAGCCGATATCGAGCATCTTCAGCCGCGCCATCGGCTGTTCGCGGGTGATGCCTTGGCCGTCGGTGCGGCAATCGACGGTCCAGTCGTGAAACACCGCGAACTCGCCGTCGGTCGTCGGATGGACGTCGAGCTCGACGATATCGGCGCCGCGCTCGAAGCTCGCCCGCATCGAGCGGATCGTGTTCTCGAGATAGTCGTGGGTCGGCGGCAGCATGCGCGCCGCGGTGCAGGTGTCGTTCTTGAGGTCGCGCTCGTCGAAGCGCTGCGCCATGCCGCGATGGGCGAGCAGCACCGGCTTGCCGCCGGCATGCGTTGCGAGAAGGCTGGTGTTGTTGAGGTAGATTGCGGCGGCTACGGCAACGATCGTCGCTGCCGCGTATTTCAGTTTCCTGCCCAAGCGACTCGGTTCCTTGCTGGATCGACGCTCCGCCTAGGGGGCGTTTTGGGTCGATTTGCGGCGGCCTAATCCTTCAAGCCGTCGATTGCGGCAATCGCCCGCACCATCGCGTCCTGGAGCGCCGCGCTGTTGGCGGGATTCGACTGACGGCCGCGGCCGGGATCGTCGAAATCGTGGGTGGCACCCGGATAAACCACGACGTCGATCTTGCTGCCGGCAGCAACGGAGCGGCTGGCGACGTCCCGGCAGCGGTCCGGCGATACTTCCTCATCGTCCGACCCGAGCAGCATCGTGATCGGTGCACCGGACTTGATTGTCTGCGCCAGCAGGGCCGCCGGCCCGCAGCCCGGATAGAACACGAGCGCGGCGCGATAGCCCGACGTCGCCGCGCCCTGCCGCTGCATCACGTTCAGCGCCGTGCTGCCGCCGTTCGACCATCCCTGCAGGAAGATGCGATTGCCATTGATCTCCTTCTGGCTGCGCAGCCAGCTCAGCGCGCCCTCGGCGTCGAGCGGCTGCACGGTCTTTTCATTGACGTCGGTACGATCGGGATCGTCATGCGTGAAGCGCCCGAAGCCGTGCGCCTTGCCGCGCGGGCCAAAACTGTCCGGCAGCAGCGCGACATAGCCGTGGTCGGCCCAATACTGTCCCCACATCGCGTGGCGCTTCGACAGGCTGCTGGCGTTGCAGGCCGCGGACGGATTGGTCCGCGACACCAGCGTGCAGCCCCTGTTGACATTGATCGAATAGGGCCCGCCGCGGCCGTGCAGCAGCACGATGGCGGGGTGCGGGCCCGGCGTTTGCGGCCTGAACAGGTAGCCGACGATCTCGGTCTTGCCGTCGGCGCTCGGAAAGAAAACGGTGTCGGGCGCGGCTGTCGCTGCTGTCGGCAATGTCGTGAGCATCAGGAGGACGATCGGAATCGCGCGATGGGTCATTCCCGCAGCATGAGCAGGATTTCGGATGAATTGCGGCATGGCCGTTTCCTGCCAGCAATGCAAAGCCGCATGGCGTGCTGCGCGGCGCTCCGCTTGTGGGGTTAGGCACCGCCCGCTACGCTTTACAAAAAACCGGGAGCGAAACAACCATGAAGCAGATCAGGATCGGCGACATCACGATCGACGCCGTGATCGAGCGCGAAGGACCGTGGCGGCGGCCGCAGGATTTCTTCCCGACCTACAACGACGACGTGTTCAAGCATCACCTGAAGACGATGGAGCCGGAGGTCTTCGACGCCGCGCGCGGCATGATGGTGATCACCTACCAGACCTTCGTTGTGCGGACGCCGCGCTACACCATCCTGGTCGATACCTGCACCGGCGAGGACAAGGGGCACCCGCCGCCGTTCGACTTCCCCGGCAAGGAGCGCTGGCGCAATGAGCTGTTTGCGCTCGGCATCTCCTATGAGCAGATCGACTATGTGTTCTGCACCCATCTGCACATCGACCACACCGGCTGGAATACGACGCTGCGCGACGGGCGCTGGGTACCGACCTTCCCGAACGCGAAATACGTCTTCCACAAGGGCGAATATGCGGCCTGGGAGGCCGAGAACGCCAAGGGAGCCAATCCGCCCGGCACGGTGTTCCGCGACAATTGCCTGCCGATCGTCGAGGCCGGGCAGGCGCTGCTGGTCGACGACGACTATGCGCTTGACGACACCGTGACGCTGACGCCGACCCCGGGCCATTCGCCCTGCCATTGCTGCGTCAATATCTTCTCGAAGGGCCAGCGCGCGGTGGTCGCGGGCGACCTGATGCACCATGCGATCCAGTGTCGCGAGCCGGATTGGTCGGCCAAGCCCGATTGGGACCCGAAGCAGTCGGCACTATCGCGGCGGAAGTTCTTTGCCTCGGTTGCCGGGACCGACACGCTGATCCTGCCGATCCATTTTCCGACCCCGACGGTCGGCCTGATCAAGGCGGACGGCGATCGCTTCGACTATCGCTTCAAGCGGGAGTAGGCGCGGCGCGGTCGTCAGCAGGTCAAGGTCAGCGTGCTGCGCGGGTCTTGTGCTGAGCCTGGGTCAGAAATCGTTCCAGATCGGCGCACAGGCGATGCGCCATTTCCTCGTCGATCGCAAACGTCGCGACGGTGCCGGCGCAGTCGATCTCGATGGTCCCGCGCAATGGTGCGGCGGAGGCGGTCGATACCGCGATGTTGGTCGCTCTCTGCACGCTCATGTAGTCAACTTTCCTTCAGGCCTGACGCCGCCAATCCTCATTTCGGCAATTCCTATTTCGGAACGACGGGACGTCCCTTTCGCCGTCGCTCTTCGATGAATCGCACACCGATCTCGGCGCCGTCGACGCGAACCAACTCGCAGCGGCGGAAGGCCAATCCGCGCGAGGACAACACCAGGAAGAACTCCTGCGCCTTCAGCACATCGAGCGTTCCGTCGACCTCGAGCCGGGCGCCGCTCTGCGAGACGTCGAGCAGGATGCAACTCCGCCGCCACGTGCCGTCGACCCCCATGAGATTGACGGGATAGCGCGTCTCGAGCCTGACGCGTTCCGCCCTGCGGTCACCATATGTCATTGCATCACTCACACCGCCCGGGAGCGCTTCGCGGTCAGCTCGCTAAGCGAACCAAACCGGATCGTGCGCTGCGCGTTGGATAGCGCCAGTCCTTCAAACATGTCCCGTGCGCGCTGCAGCTCATCCGGTGCAACCGTCAGCCCGGCCTTCCGGTAGCTGACGATGGCAGCCGTCGTGTTCCAGTTCAGTCGCGATGCGCGGCAGGCGATCACGAGTCCGCTGATGTCGGCGGCTTCTATCAGCGGTGTGATCGTCTCGATCGGAACGGTTGCAAGCTGCGCCAGCGCCGCAACGACGTTGCGGACCTCTCGCCTGATCGCGAAACGGTTGACGCTGGAATCGTTCAACTGCCCGGTTCTGTTCAAGGCCAGCACGGTGGCCCGCGCCTCCGCATAGTCGATCGTGGCTGGTGGGGTCGCGGAGGCGCGGGCTGCGCTTGCGTCGATCGCAGCGCGGATCGCGTCCTGAATGTCGGGGCATGCGCGTTTGAGTAGTCGGGCCTGTTGGCGCGGCGTGGATCGCATCACGAGGTCGACAAGAACGCGGTGGGGCAGGTCGCTGCGCGATATCAGCGCGTCGGCGATGTCGTCGTCGCGCTCGGCGGCATCGACCATCATGGCGAGGCCCGCGCTGGTCAGATCAGCGCCGGGATTGCGCGCGAGGACTCGAAGCACGCTGCTGTCGCCTCGCAGCAAGAGAATGTCCGTGAGCTCCGCATTGACGGCCTTGCGTCCCGCAATCGCGCAGAGATGTCCCTCGGCCCGCATCCAGGCGATGTCGATCAGGTCGGCATCGGGGAGGCATTCGCATTTGCGCAGGATCGGAGCGGCGACATCGGCGTCGTCATGGTTGGCCAGACGGCGCGCGAGTTCCCGCGGCACCAGGCGCAAATCGGCGAGCGAGCGGCTGAGCGTGGTCAGGGTCCGCAGTTCGACGCTCTCGGTCAGACGGACCAGGATGCCGTCGAACATCTCGACGTGGTGCGCGCTGAGGCGGTGAGCGTCGTCGAGAAACATCCCGGCCACCTCCTGCAGCATGCGCGTGCGGAGGTCTGGGGAACCGGCTCTCAAGACATGGTCGAGCTTGGCAATAAGATCGGGCGAGGCAATGACTGTCATTGCGGTCTCTAAAATGGTCCGCGACGAGGAACATCATCGTTCCCAGTGCCAATCTGCTCCTCGAATCTTTAATAGGGGTATAGAAATTGATGGGGAGGATCGATCTCGGCGGTGGATATCCCGCTAAAGACTATCGAAATTCGGCAGCCGCGTTACATTGCCGGATTGTCCGGTTCGACGAACGGACCGCATTTTTCCTGATTGAACCTATTGGACGATTCGCATTTTGTGCATGGAAGTTATTGATGAGGCCGGCGCGCAAGGCGCCGCGTCGCGCGCAATTTTTAAAGAGCATTTCACAGGAGCGGTCATTTGACGGCGCCATTACCGGTGCCGAGAGTCTTTCGTTTTGACGATGTCGATGCATTCCGGAGTTCGATCCGAAATCTGGATGTTGATTTCACGCCGCTTGCGCGGAAGATTTCGGCCGAGCAGGTCATCCTGAGTTTGCCGGGATGCGAGCTCAACTACACGCAGTCGTTTCCGCGGATCGTCGACGCGCAGCTTGCGCCGCAGACCACCGCGGTCGGCTTCACGATGGATGACGGGGTCCCGATCCGCTTCAACGGCGTCGAGCGCGATCGCGCGGTCATTGTGCTCGGTGGCGGCGGCGCGTTCTACTCGTCGGTGGAGGAGACGCCCCGGCAATATGCCTCGGTGATGTTTACGCCGGAGATTGTCGACCGCGGCTGGCCGCAGGCGGGTCTTCATTTCAGCATTCACGAAATTTCTCAACGCGCGCAGGATCGGCTGCGTGAAGTGGTAAGGCACATCCTGCTCGTGACCTCGCAGCCGACCGACGATGCCCCGTTCGCCAGCGGCGAGTCGATCAAGGAGACGCTGCTTGCGGCGATCGACAACGCCTTCGCCGAGATCGTGCCGGCCAAGTGGACGACGCGGGCCAACACGACGCGCCAGTTCAAGGTCTTCAACGACGCGCGCGCAATTCTGGCAGGCGACGTGGCGCACCCGATCTACAGCGGCGAACTCGCCAGGCAGATCGGCGTGTCGGTGCGCACGCTGCATGATGCCATCCAGCGCTACCGGGGCATCAGCCTGCATCGCTATTTGCGGTTGCGCCGGCTCTGGCTGGTACGCCAACAACTGCTTGCCGGTGCGCCGAGCGTCAAGACGTGCGCGCTGGCTTACGGATTTTGGCACCTGAGCGATTTTTCGCGCAGCTATCGGTCGCAGTTCGGGGAAGCGCCGTCGGAGACGCTGGCCGCCTCGCGCCGTCCGGGCGTCACCCACGCCGATCCGTCCCGCAGACACAGTTCGTAACCATCGATCTGAACGGAATCTTAACGACCGCCGACGAGCCTGTGGGTACGATTTCACCAGAGGCGGCCTGATGTATCCCCGGAGATTTGCGCGTGTTCGTCCGAGCGGATGCGTGTCCAGTGTGGTCAAGCTCCAGCTTGAACCGAAGGCGCCACTGATCGAATGCCGGCTGGTGGACTATTCCGCCGGCGGGGCCTGTCTGGAATTCTCGAAGCCGGTCGATCTGCCCGAACGTTTCGAAATGTTTCACGGCAACACCAGGAAGCGTTGCCGGCGGGTCTGGCGCAGGGGCGTGCGGGTCGGCGTTTCGTTCTGAGGGCGCCCGCCGTCAGGGGCGATCCACCGGCCAATAGCCGTTCGGGCCGCGCCCTGCGCGACCCGATGGTTTGTCCCGATTGAAGTCTGTTCCCGATGAGGGGTGAAAAGGGGTCGGCGAGGGGCTCAGGCGCCGCTCTGGCACTTCTTCATGAACGAGGTTTTGGCCGCGCCGGCGAGCTTCTTGCCGTCGGAGCCGACCGCCTTGCTCTCGCAGGTATCCGTGGTGCACTTCTTCATGAACGAGGTCTTGGCCGCGCCGGCCAGCGGCTTGCCGTCCTTGCCGACCGCCTTCGTCTCGCAGGAGGCGTCCTGTGCAAATGCCGAACCGGCGGCAAAGGTCGCGATCACGGCCGCCAAGAAAATCCGCTTCATCTGGGTTCTCCCTAAACCAAACCAGTGGCCGGATTGGATACGGGATTCTTGGCCCGATCAAGTTCCCATGGCCGATTTTGTCGATAAAATACCCCGATCAGATCAAGGAAATTCCGCGTGCGGCGCGGAACAAAATCGGGGAAGCGCGGAATGGAATTCGAGACGCTGGTACAGTCACGCAAAAGCGTGCGCGGGTTCAAGAAGCAGCCGGTGTCGCGGGCGACCGTCGAGGAGATCATCGAGGTGGCCAAACGCGCGCCGTCCTCGATGAACACCCAGCCCTGGCATGTCCACGTCCTGACCGGGGCGCCGCTGGAGGAAGTGCGCCGCCGCAACATGGACGAGATGGTCGCCGGCGCCAAGGTGAAGCGCGACATCGTCAGCCATGGCGAGTACCAGGGCGTGCACCGCGGCCGGCAGGTCGACATCGCCAAGAAGCTGTTCGGCGCGATGGGGATCGCCCGCGACGACAAGCCGATGCGGCAGGATTGGGTGCTGCGCGGCTTCCGTCAGTTCGATGCTCCGGTGTCGCTGGTCCTGACCTACGACCGGATCCTCGATCCCGGCGCGGTCTGCCATTTCGATCTCGGCGCGCTCTGCTACGGCATCGTGCTTGCAGCCTGGGATCGCGGCCTTGGCAGCGTGATCAACGGCCAGGGCATCATGCGCTCCGACATCGTGCGCGAGGTCGCCAACATCCCGGAAGACGAGGCGATCATGACCTGCGTCGCGATGGGCTATCCCGACGACAGCTTTGCCGCCAATGCGGTGCGCTCCGACCGCGAGGCCAACAACGATTTTGTCCGCTACGTCGGCTTCGCCGATTAGCGCCGCGTCGATCGTTTGCTCAGGGACAACAACCTCGTGCGGCGCGATCGGCTGCTCGATGCATGGGCGTGTCCGGCGCATTTGCGTATGCACCGACCACGCCGCGGGATATTGAATTCCGCGCAGTGAAACCATCGCGCGAGCGTGAGCGCGGCTGCGCGTTTCCGCTATTCCCGCCGATAAAAAATGCGCTACTGGTTTTTTGAAACCCAACAGCGCAGGCGAGGAATCTCAGATGAGCGATGATGAACAGACAGCCATGATCCGCGAGACCGTCGCGAGATTCGTCGATCGCGAACTGATCCCGCTCGAGCCGCACTACCTGAAATCGAAGCTGCCCGGCAGCGATCACCCCGAGCTCACGTCGGAACAGCGCAAGCGGCTGCGCGACGTCTCGAAGGAACTCGGCCTCTGGGGCCTCGATGCACCCGAGGATCTCGGTGGCCACGATCTGCCGACGCGCACGATGGCTGCGGTGCACGAAGAACTCGGCCGCAGCTGCGTGCCGTTCGTGCTGCCGCCGGACTCGCCGAACCTGCGCATGCTGCAGGCGGTCGGTACCGAAGCGCAGAAGAAGAAATATCTGCAGCCCTATATCGAGGGCCGGATGGCATCGGCGATTGCGATCTCCGAGCCCGGCGCCGGCGGCGATCCCGCGGGCATGAAGACGCGCGCGGTGCTCGAAGGCGAAGAGTGGGTGCTCAACGGCCGCAAGATCTGGATCAGCAACGCACGCGCCGCCGACTTCATCATCGTGATGGCGCGGGTCGGCAACGATCAGCGTCAGGGCGGCATCACCTCCTTCATCGTCGAGAAGGGCACGGCGGGCTTCATCATCGAGCGCGAGATCCCGATGGTCGGCGGCGGCTCGACCTACGAGATCGTGTTCGAGGATTGCCGCATCCCGAAGGACTCCGTGCTGGGCGAGGTCGGCAAGGGCTACGCGCCGATGCAGCTGCGCTTGCGCACGCGGCGGCTCGAGATGGGATCGACCTGCGTCGGCATCACCAAGCGTGCGCTCGACATGATGTGCGAGCACGCCAAGCAGCGCGAGACGTTCGGCGTCAAGCTCGCCGAGCGCCAGGCGATCCAGTGGTGGATCGCCGATATCTCCACGCGCATGCATGCGTGCCGGCTGATGGTGCGCGAGGCCGCCGACAAGACCGACCGCGGCGAGGACATCCGCCACGAGGCCTCGATGATCAAGGTGTTCGCGACCGAGATGGCCTATGACGCCTGCGACCACGCCATGCAGACGCTCGGCGCGCTCGGCGTGACGCTGGAATTGCCGCTCAACGCGCTGTGGCAGAAGGCGCGCCTGATGCGGGTGTACGAAGGCCCGAGCGAGGTGCATCGCCAGGCGATCGCCCGCCGCGTGCTCGGCCTGCGCGGCGGCTAGACGGTTCGTCAGCCGTGACGGGCGGGGCCGTGCCCGCCATCACGTCAGGCCGCCCGCACGTCGGACAGGAAGCGGTTGACCTGGCCGGCGAGGTCCTTGGACTGCGTCGAGAGCTGTTCGGCCGCGCCCAGCACCTGGTTCGCGGCGCCGCCGGTGTCGTCGGCGGCGCGCTGCACGCCGGAGATGTTGGAATTGACCTCCTGCGTGCCGCGCGCGGCTTCCTGAACGCTGCGCGAGATCTCCTTGGTCGCTGAGCCCTGTTCCTCGATCGCGGCGGCGATCGCGGTGCCGATCTGGTCGATCTCGGTGATGACGTCGATGACGCTGCGGATCGCCGTCACGGTCTCGTCGCTCGCGGTCTGGATCGCGGTGATTTGCTCGGAGATCTCCGTGGTTGCCTTCGCGGTCTGGCCGGCCAGCGACTTCACCTCGGACGCGACCACGGCAAAGCCGCGGCCGGCCTCGCCGGCGCGGGCCGCCTCGATGGTGGCGTTGAGCGCGAGCAGGTTGGTCTGTGCCGCGATGCTCTGGATCAGCGTCACGACGTCGCCGATCTTCTGCGCGCCCTCGGCCAGCGAGCGCGCGGTGTCGCCGGTGCGCCGGGCATGGTCGACCGCCCGCGCGGCGATCTCGGTCGAGGTCGCGACCTGACGGGCGATCTCCGAGATCGAGGAGGTCAGCTCCTCGGTCGCGCTGGCCACCGTCTGAACGTTGGTCGAGGTCTGATCGGATGCCGCGGCCACGACGGCGGCCTGGCGGTTGGTGGCGGCGGCGGTGTCCGACATCGATTGCGCCGTCTCCTCCATCACCGAGGATGCCGCGGACAATCCGCCGACCAGCTCGGTGACCTTGGCTTCGAAGGTGCGGGTCAGGTCGTCGAGCACGCGGGCGCGGCGCATCTTGACGTCGTTCTCGGCTTCCTTCTCGGCCGCGAGGCGATCGGCTTCGATCTTGTTGTCCTTGAACACCTGCACGGCGGCGGCCATCGCGCCGATCTCGTCCTTGCGCGCGGCGCCCGGAATCGTCTCGGCGACTTCGCTCGCGGCGAGGCGCGACATCCGGCCGGTGAGGGCGGCGATCGGGTTGAGGATGCGGCGGCGGACCATGACGATCAGGCCGGCGCTGACGGCAACGACCGCGAGCAGCCCGATCAGCGCCACCACGAAGCTGAAGCGCGCCGACGAATAGGCGCTCGCAAGGCCTTGCTCGGCATTCTCGTAGAACGCGTCGCGCACGGTGATGATGGAGGCGAGGCCGATCTGGGATTCGGCATAGTAGGTCTCGACGTCCTGCTCATACTTGCCGGAGATCGCGCCTTCCTTGGCGAGCTTCAGGGCCTTGCCGAAACGCTCGACATAGTCGGCCTGCATCTTGCCCAGCGCCGTCAGGACATTGGCCGATGTCGCCGGATTGTTGCGCAACTCCTGCAGCGTCGAGAGGATCTGCTCGGTGTGGCCGGTGCTGCGGAACAGCTCCAGCTTTTCCTGTTCGGTCGCGACGCGCTTGGCGCCGACCAGCGCCTTGTGCAGGCTGGCATTGAGGCCGCCGGTGTCGCGCAGCGTCCAGGCGACGTTGGCGTAGCTGGCCTGGCGGTAGGCGTTGCCGTCAAGGCCGGCGAGGCGGCGCACCTGCTCGTCGAGCAGCACGGTGACGCCGGCGTTGAAGACGGAGTTGTCGGCGACGATCCTGGTTGCCGCCGGGCGGCGGGCGTCGACCGGACCTGCGATCGCCTTCTCGATGGCGTCGCGGAGCGCGGCGAACTTGGCCTTCAGCGCATCGATCGCGCTCGCAACCGCTTCGCCGTCGTCGAGCGAGCCGGGCAGCGTGGCGCGGACCTGATTGACCTTGGCGAGCGCGCCGTCGGTCAGCTTGCGCAGCTTGTCGAGATCGGCGATCTGCTTCTGGTCGATCGCGCCGGTGCTGAACAAGAGGTTGGTGGACATGCCGCGCTCGGAGTTCATGTAGCGCGGGATGTCGCCGACGGCGCGGACGATTTCGAGCCGGCTCTGCGCGGTCGAGATCTTGTCCATGGTCTGGTACTTGGTCACCGCGACATAGGCCGCCAGTCCGCCGCCGACCGCGGACAATGAGACGATCGCGGCCGTCAGGAGAGTACCGATTTTCATGGGATGCGCGCCATTCTTGACGTGAGAGGGGAGGCCTCAACCGTAGCGGGCGTGCATTAAGCTTGGGTTTATGATGCGGGAGCCGCCGCAACGGTCCCGGCCGTTTGGTCCGAAAGTCGAAGGTGTCACGTCGCCCGGCCGCGCGTGGCGGCAGGGCGTGACACATCAGTGCTCGTCGTCGTCAGCGCCCTTGGCCGCGGGGCGATGTTGGGTGGCGCCGTTCGAGCCCGCTTCGCCGCAGGGGAGCTGGTTCCAGGTGCCATCGGCGGCCTGCTGATAGGCCTGGCAGCCGGACGACGTGGTGGTGGTGGATTTTTCGTCGGCCTTTTGCCGCTCGGTGCTCTTGCCCAGCGCAGGCGTGGCAACGGCAGCGATGGCTGCGAGCGAGCCTGCGAAAACCAGCTTTGCGATCCGCATGTCGGTTCCTCCTTCTCGAAGCGAAAACATATCCAGAAAACAAATCTGGCGATTTTTGGCCACGGCGAAGGGCCTGCGACGAATTGCTTAATGCCGGCGAAGCGGGCCGGAAGGCCGGTTAACGCTTGTGCGCGGCGGCTCGCCGCGCGCCGCACCGCAGGACGCTGCTGCCTCACCGTGCTAGGATCGGCTTGTCATGACCCACCGCATTCTCGTGTTCTACGGCTCCTATCGCTCGGATCGCATGGGCATCCGGCTGGCGCATTTCGTCGTCGACGGCCTTCGTGCGCGCGGCAACGATGTCGAGTTGATCGATGCCAAGGAGGTCGGCCTGCCGATGCTCGACCGGATGTACAAGGAACATCCCAAGGGGCAGGCGCCGGCCGTGCTCGAAACGCTCGCCGGAAAAATCCGCGACGCCGACGGCTTCCTGTTCGTCACCGGCGAATACAATTGGGGCATCCAGCCCGGGTTGAAGAACCTGACCGACCATTTCCTCGAGGAATGGTTCTGGCGTCCCGCGGCGATCGCAAGCTATTCGGCCGGGCGGTTCGCCGGCGTCCGCGCCGCGACCGCCTGGCACGGCACGCTGTCCGAGATGGGCATGGTGGTGATATCGAGCACGATCGGTGCGGGACCGATTGCGCAGACGCTGTCGGCCGAGGGCAAGCCGATCGGCGAGGCCGGCAAGGCGCTCGAACGCGCCTTTCCGCGTTTTGCCGACGACTTTTCCTGGTGGATCGAAGCCGCCAAGGCACAGCGGGCGCGCAAGGCGCCGCCATACTGAGCGCAGGTCTACCAATCCCGGGAGTTTCGCGATCATGAGCCTCTTCACATCGCCGTTCGATCCCGCGCGCGAGACAGCCTTGGTGACCGGCGCGGGCAACGGCATCGGCCGCGCCATTGCGCAGGCCCTGGTCGGCGAAGGTGTGCGGACGGTGTTTGCCGATCTGCATGAGGACAGGGTTCTGGCGGCGATCAAGGCCGCGCCGCGTCCCGAACTCGCGGTCGCGTGGGCCGGCGATCTCGCGCAGCGCGCGGCGTGCGACGCCCTGCTGGCGCATGCGCAAGCCATAGTCGGGCAGGTGACCCATTTCGTCCACAGTGCCTCGCCGCCGCGCCGCGAAGTCGATCATGCGATGGCCGTCGATGACGAGACCTGGCGGCAGATGCATGCGGTCAATCTCGATGCCGGCTTTCATTTGTCGCGCGAACTGGCGCGCAGGCTGATCGCATCGAAGACGTCGGGCTCGTTCCTGCTGCTCACCTCGCTGCACGCCGGCACGCCGCGCAACCTGCCGCATTACTCGACCGCGAAGGCCGGCATGGCGATGCTGGTGAAGGAGCTTGCCAAGAGCTGGGGACGCTATGGCATCCGCGTCAATGCGCTGGTGCCCGGCGCGATCGCGGCCGGCGGCTTCGTCGCTGATCCCGCGCTGGCAAAGCACATTCCGCTCGGACGGCTTGGCCAGGCGGACGATCTCGCGCCGATGGCGCTTGCCGTGCTCTCGCACAAGCTCTCCGGTTACGTTACCGGGGCGTCGATCGTGGTCGACGGCGGCCTGTCGCTGACCAACTGGTTCGCGCCGCCGGAGCTCGATTGAGGATTTTCGTCTGACGCGTTTTCTTCACGCGAACCGGTGCCCATCCCGCATCAAGTGCGGGACAGGCTCCGCTCGAAACGCTTTCTATTCCTTCGTCCTGATGTAGCCCGCGAGGCGCGTCTTCTGATCCTGGCACCAGGTCGTCATGCTGCCGGCACGGCGCTGATCGAGGTCGGTGGTCTGGGTTGCGATCGCGACTTCGGTCATCAGGTCGTCGGCCTGCTTCTCGCCCATCTTGCCGCCGGTATGCATGAAGGCGATCGCCTTGCGCACCTTCTCGGTGGTGCCGTCGGGCAGATGCATGTCCTGCGCCCGCTGCACGAGGTCCTGATAGACCAGATCGGTGCCGGGGCACTCGACCTTGGCGGCAAAGGCCTGCAGCACCATCGTGACATAGGCCGCGCGCGGATCGGCATGGGCAGGGGTTGCTGCGACAATCAGGCCGCCGATCAGCAGAACGTAACGCATGAATTTCCTCCGGAGGTTTTGGACGTTTTTTGTGAGGCTAGCGTCCAAGGGAACCGAGTGCAACCGGCAGGACACACTCGCGGAAAGAACCGATCAAACAGACGTGTTCCAACCTGGGCTGCCACGATTTAAGCACGATTTCGGCAGCATGTGGCACAAGTTGACGCAGGGGAGAATGATCGTGTCAAAGTTGGGGCTTGCTGCGGTGCTGGTGGGATCGCTTGCGCTTGGCGGGTGCATGCAGGCGACGCTGTCGCCGGCGACGGATGTCGCGATGACGTCGCGCGATCGGCAATTGCTGGCGCATCCGCCCTATGCGGACGCCAAGATCCCGCAGCAGTTCCAGCGGCACATTGTCGAGTATACCCGTCGGGAGCAGCCGGGATCGATCCTGGTCGATACAGACGCGCGCTACCTCTATTACGTGCTGCCCGGCGGCAAGGCGATCCGTTACGGCGTCGCCGTCGGCGAGGAGGCGATGGCCTTCTCCGGCGTCGCCACCGTCGGCCGCCTGGCCGAGTGGCCGGATTGGGTTCCGACCCAGGATATCCAGGAGCGGCTCGGGCCGTATCCGAAGCGTGTCGCCGGTGGACCGGCCAATCCGCTCGGCGCCCGCGGCATCTACCTCTACCAGGGCAACAAGGACACGCTGTATCGCATCCACGGCACCAACCAGCCCGAATATATCGGGCAGGCGATCTCGTCGGGCTGCATTCGCATGACCAATGGCGACGTGATCGACCTCTATCAGCGGGTCAAGCCGGGTGCGACCGTGGTTGTGTTGCCGCCCGGACAGAGCGCGTAATTCGAATACGAAGCGTATTGCGGCCGATCGCGTTATCGCGATCGGCCGCACGCTTTTTTACCGGTCCGTCAGGCTTCAACGCAGCGGCATCGGCGGCCGAACCACCGGGCCGCCATCGTCCGCGTCAACAACCGAGGACTGCTGCTGCACCGGCCGCGGTGCCGCAACCGCCTGCGGGGCGGCGGCGGGCGCTGGCAGCGGCGCTGCTGCTGTGGGCGGTGGAGGCGGCGGGATATAGGCCTGCGCCGGCCGGCGCACCGGTGGCGGCGCAACGGCGGCATGCGGCGCCGCCTGTGGCGTGACCGCGGCGCGCGGGCGCGGCGGGGCGACCGGCCGCGGCTCGACGGCCCTGGTCTCGGTAGTCTTCGCGACGCGCTGTGCCAACTGATCCTGGCTGGCCTTGAGCTGATCGATGCTGGTCTTCAGCTGCTCGATCTGTTGTCCCATCGACGTGAGATCGCGCGCCATCGATTGCAGCAACTGCGTCTGGTCGGGCGTGGCTGCTGCTGGTGCCGCCGCGGTAGCGGGCGCAACCGGCGTGGCCGCTGCTGCCGGTGTTGCGGCGGCGGCAACTGGTGCTGCGGCGGGGGCGGGCGCAGTTGTGGCGGGCGCGGCCCTGTCTCTTATACACAACACCAATCCCACCCCACGAGACCTCTCTTCATCTCCTATCCCCTCCTTTGCTTGAAAAATAACCTGCGCGTTGAACATTTGATTAACACTATTTTGAATGCTCTGAG
>NZ_JBXEJO010000013.1:130000-132414 GCF_056837965.1 Bradyrhizobium ferriligni | reverse complement strand
CCATCAACCCACCCGCCCTGCGTAGCAGATCGCGGCAAGGCTGGCAGCCATCGCGGCGGGTATCAGATGAGACCGACAGCGCCGATTGTCCTTCGCACCTGCAACGAAGGCAGGCGCTTGATTTCCTCCGGCAAACGATCATCCTGACCGGCGGAACCGGAAACTCGGATTTCCACAACAAGAGCCCGTCGAGGGCCACCGGACACATTCATCACAGAACGTCGATCGATCGGCGAAGAAAGACGACACCAAGATCGTTCCCCTTGTCGAGGTATCGGCACACAGGAGGGATACGCATGAAGCGTCGTGAATTCTTGAAGGCAGGCGGCGTCGGGCTGGCTGCGACGGCGGTCGCCGCGCCCGCAGTCGCGCAATCGATGCCCGAGGTCAGGTGGCGGCTCGCGGCGAGCTGGCCGAAGGCACTCGATACGCTCTATGGCGGGTGTGAATTCTTCTGCAAGCGTGTCGCCGAGATCACCGACAACCGCTTCCAGATCCAGTCGTTCGCCGCCGGCGAGATCGTGCCCGGCCTGCAGGTGCTGGATGCCGTCTCCAACGGCACGGTCGAGATGGGCAATACCGCGCTGTATTATTACTGGGGCAAGAATCCCGCCTTCACCTTCGGCACGTCGCTGCCGTTCGGCCTCAACACGCGCCAGCACATTTCCTGGCTGCAATGGGGTGGCGGCACCGACCTGCTCAACAATTTGCTCGCGGAATTCAACTGCATCGGCATTCCGACCGGCTCGACGGGCGCCCAGATGGGCGGCTGGTTCCGGAAGGAGATCAAGTCGATGGCGGATTTCCAGGGCTTGAAATTCCGGGTCGGCGGCTTCGCCGGCACCATCATCGCCAAGGTCGGCGGGGTGCCGCAGCAGATCGCCGGCGGTGATATCTATCCGGCGCTGGAAAAAGGCACAATCGACGCCGCCGAATGGGTCGGGCCGTATGACGACGAGAAGCTCGGCTTCGTCAAGGTCGCGAAGTTCTACTACTACCCCGGCTGGTGGGAAGGCACCGGCCAGGGCCACAATGTGATGAACAAGGACAAGTGGAACGCGCTGCCGAAGCACTATCAGGCCGCGATCCAGGCCGCCTCCGAAGACACCTTCACCTGGGTGACCGGCAAATATGACGCGGTCAACCCGCCGGCGCTGAAACGCCTGATCGTGGCCGGCGCGCAGTTGCGGCCGTTCCCGCAGGAAGTGCTGGAAGCCTGCTACAACGCGGCCAACGAGATCTATGCGGATCTTTCCAAGAGCAACCCGCATTTCGGCAAGATGTATTCGAGCCTGGCCGCCTATCGCAACGAATCGCTGGCCTGGATGCAGGTCGCCGAGCTCTCGTTCGACAGCTTCATGATGCGGATGCGCACGCGCACCTAGAGCTTTTCCCGCTCCGATGGAATCGGAACGGGGCTCTAGATTCTTGTTTTGACGCGTTTTCTTCACGCGAACCGGTATCCACTTCGCTCGAAAACGCTCTAACTCCACCACTTCTCCCCGCAGGCGGGGAGAAGCCGGATTGCATCGGAGAATGCAATCCGGATGAAGTGGGAGCCGCCGCGAATGACCTCTTACCGCCTTTGCGGCACAGGCCCCTCACCCCAACCCTCTAAGAGCGAGCTACGCTCGTCTCGACCCCGCAAGAGCGGGGAGAGGGAGAAAAAGAAAAAGCCCCGGAGAATTTCTCCGGGGCTCATTTTCGATTCGGTTGACGGCTCAGGGCATGATCCGGAAAAGTGCGAAGCGGTTTTCCGGCGAGATCATGCGACGCATTAATTGTCGTCGCTGCCGCCGAACTCTTCCATCAGCTTGTCGTAGCTCTTGGTCACGACATCGATATTGCCCTTGTTCTCGACCGCGGGCGGCGGCGACTTCAGCGCATCGTTGAGGTCGGCAAGCGCGTCCTTCTTGTCCTTGGCCGACATCTTCTTGTCGGCCTGGACCTGGGCGATCTGCGCCTTCAGCACGGCCTCGGGACCGACATACTTCTTGGTTTGCGGATCGAAGCCGCCGAGCACCAGCGAGATGTTGTCGACGACGTTGTTGTACTCGTCATAGCTGGCGAAGCCGTTCTTCTTGGCGATGCCCTCGAGCTGAGCAACGATCTTCGGATCCGGCTTGGCGTCCTGCGAAAGCTTTGCGGTGATCGGGTCCATTTCCTTGGCCGCGGCGAGCGCGCCGTCGACCTGCTTGTCGGTCAGCGCGATCTGCTTGATCGACGGGGCCTGGTCCTGTGCCGGAGCCGCAGCCGGCGCGGGTGGCGCGGCTTGCGCGGGCTGCTTGGCCGGCGGCGCCATCTGCTGCTGCTTGGCTTGCGCGAATGCGCCGCTGTTTGACGCCGCGGTCATGGCGATCGCGAGACACGCGACGCTCAGCGCAGCAGTTACGGGACGGACGATCTCACGCATG